>CAMDLJ010000089.1 GCA_945901665.1 Bordetella parapertussis
TGGGCCACGCCTGTGCTGGCGCAAACCGCCTACCCCAGCAAACCGATTCGCATCATTGTGCCCACTGCACCGGGTGGCGGCTATGACGTGATCGGGCGCTTGGTGGCAGAGCGTTTGGGCCAAGAGCTGGGCCAGTCCATCGTGGTCGAAAACCGCACCGGTGCGGGCACCTTGGTGGGCACGCAGTTTGTGGCCAGCGCGGCGCCCGATGGTTACACCTTGGTGGTGGGTGGTTTGGCCAATATGGCGCTCAACCTGGGTTTGTACAAAAACCCGCAATACACCGCTACCGACTTCACGCCCATTGGCTTGATGGCCAGCTTCAGCTACACCTTGGTGGCGCGCAAAGACCTGCCGCAAAACACCTTGAAAGAAGTCATCACTTACGCGCAACAAAACCCGGGCAAATTGAGTCTGGCCACGGGTGGGGCCGGGTCGGGACAGCACGTGGCAGGCGTGCTGTTTAAGCAGTTGGCCAAGGTGGATATCGTGGAGATTCCCTACAAAGGGGCTCAGCCGGCCTATACCGATATGTTGGGCGGGCGGGTCGACTTGTTTTTTGACAACACCACCACCGCTCAGCCGTTGATCGAGGCTGGTCGCATCAAACCCTTGGCCACATCGGGCACGCGGCGCGAGTTGTCCATGCCGCAAATTCCGACTGCGCGCGAGGCGGGTGTCGATGGCTTGGAGATGGAGAGCTGGATCGGTATTTTTGCCTCCGCCAAAACCCCGACACCGGTGCTGGAGAAATTGCGCGCTGGTTTGGCCAAAGTCACTGCCCAGCCTGAGTTGCGCCAACGCTTGGAAAAAGGCGGCTGGCGCATGATGGGCATGTCTGTTCCTGAGGCCGAAAGCTATGCCCGATCGGAAGCCGAAAAGTGGACGCGCTTTTTGAAACAAGCGGGTATTTCAGGTGACTGATACCCAAGCCATTGAGCAAGTGGTGCGCCATTGGGCGCTGTGCAGAGATACCCGCCAATGGGAGGGCCTGCGCCGCTGTTATGCCCCGGGTGCCAGCGTCAAAACAACTTGGATGGTGGGCAGCGCTGACGACTTCATCGCCGCTTCCATCAAGGGCGCAGACAACCCCCAAGCCCCGCAGTCTTTGCATTCGATCGGCGCCAGCAGCATCGAGGTCTTGGGCGACAAAGCCCTGGCCGAAACCCGCATGGTGTTGATGCTGCGCGCCCCGCTGGATGGTGTCGAGGTGGACATCACCGCTTGGGGCCGGTTCTTGGACTTTTTTGTGCGCCACCATGGCCGCTGGTGCATTCAGCAGCGCCACCCCATCCACGAAAAAGACCGCATGGACCCGGTGGACCCGGCCGCCGTGTTGAAGCTGGACGCCGCGCGCTTGGCGAGTTTGCCCCATGCCTATCGCCACATCACGTACATGCAGTCTCTGCAAGGTGCGACCATCACGCCCGACCTGGTGCAGCACAATTCGCCCGAACAAGCGCTGCTGTACCAAACGGCCCAAGACTGGTTGCGCGGCTGACATCGCCGTTGTGGTCAGTCCGGGTTCGGTCGCTGCGCGGATACGGAAACCGAACCCGAACCCGAACCCGAACCCCATTGGAGCCTCGTCGATCATGAGTCCAGCCAACCCTTCGCTAGACACAGACATTTGGCGCAACCAGCCCCACTCGGTCGTGTCATCCGGCGCTCACGTGCCGTTTGTGGCCGCGCACCGATCGCCTGACCCAGCGATTGAAATCATCGATCCCTCTTTTGCCCGTTACCGTTTGTTCAGCGCAGGGGTGGAGCAATTGGCCAGCGGCATGCGTTGGGCCGAGGGGCCGGTGTATTTCGGGGATCACCGCGCTTTGTTGTTTTCCGACATTCCCAACAACCGCATCCTGCGCTTTGATGAGATCAGCGGGCACACCAGCGTGTTTCGCGCCCCCTCGCAGTTTGCCAACGGCCTGTGCCGCGACCGACAAGGCCGTTTGCTGGCCTGTGAGCACTTGGGGCGGCGTGTCACCCGCACCGAGCACGACGGGCGCATCAGCGTGCTGGCCGATCGCTTTGAGGGCAAACGCCTGAACTCGCCCAACGACATCGTGTGCGGCGCGGACGGCAGCATTTGGTTCACCGACCCGGTGTTTGGCATCAGCGGCCATTGGGAGGGCGAGCCCGCCACCCCCGAATTGGGTCAAAACGTGTACCGCATCGACGGCCAAACCGGCGCCCTCAGCGTGGTGGTGAGCGATCTGCAAGGCCCCAATGGCTTGGCCTTTGGCCCCGACCAAAGCCATTTGTATGTGGTCGAGTCGCGCGCCAAACCGCACCGTTTGGTGTGGCGCTACCGCGTCAGCCCCAGCGGCACCCTGACAGACAAAGCGCTGCTGATCGACGCCCAAGGCCCTGGCGCTTTGGACGGCATCAAGGTGGACGTGGACGGCAACATTTGGTGCGGCTGGGGCAGCGACGGCTCAGTGGGCGCTGACTTGGAGGCCCTGGATGGGGTGCGGGTGTTCAACCCCCAAGGCCAGGCCATTGGCCACATCCACCTGCCCGAGCGCTGCGCCAACCTGGCCTTTGGCGGACCACAACGCAACCGTTTGTACATGGCCAGCAGCCACTCGCTGTATGCCTTGTTCGTCAATACCCAAGGGGCTGTGGTTTATTGATGCACTGGGACGGCCAAGAATGATTTCGGTATTACCGTTATAGAATTCGGTAATACATTGAAAGAGGTCTCCATGAGCACCACCCTCACTCTCAAGGGCCAGGTCACGATCCCCAAGCCCATTCGAGACGCCATGGGTTTGACGCCTGGCACTGCCATTGACTTTGCTTTGAACCAACATGGCGAAGTGGTTTTGCAAAAGGCGATCGATCCAAAAGTCCCCAACGCGAAGCCACCCAAAGATCGGTTCGAGTCCGCCCGTGGCCAGGCCGATGTGACTTGGCGCACAAAAGAGTTGATGGACTTGCTGCGCGGCTGATCGGGAAGACCATGCTGGTCGACACCAATGTCTTGGTCGATGTATTGGAAAACGACCCAGATTGGGCCGATTGGTCGATTGGGCAATTGCGCGCTCAAGCGCAGATTCATCGCTTGGTCATCAATCCGGTGATCTATGCCGAACTGTCCCTGACCTTCAGTTCAGTGGAGGCCTTGGATGAAGCCTTGGCCCAGATGCAGATCGCACTCATTGAAATTCCAAGGACAGCACTTTTTTTGGCTGGCAAAGCCTTTGTGAAATACCGCAGACAAGGCGGCACCAAAACCAATGTATTGGCCGATTTCTTTATCGGCGCCCACGCTGCGGTGGCTAAATTGCCAGTGCTCACGCGGGATGTGGCGCGGTATGAAAGTTACTTTCCAACCGTGCAGTTGGTAGCGCCAGGGATCAAATATTGACTTGAACAGAGGCTTGGGGTTCAGCGGTTCCCCTGAATCCGCTCCCCATTGGCATAGCGCCCATGAAAGCGAAACCAGTCTTCGGCCGACAAGGCGTCGGGCAGAATTTGTTTGAACGCTTCGGGTGTGCCGCGCGAGGCCCACAAAAAAAGCGGGTGGTGCTCAAAAGCACCACCCGCTTTTCAATGCGGGCCGAGGGCCCTGTTTTCAGCGACCGGCTGCGGCTTTGAGGGCGGCTGCCTTGTCGGTGCGCTCCCAAGTGAAGTCGGGCTCGTTGCGGCCAAAGTGGCCGTAAGCAGCCGTCTTTTCATAGATGGGGCGCAGCAAGTCCAACATTTGAATGATCCCTTTGGGGCGCAGGTCGAAATGCTCGTTCACCAGCGCGGCGATTTTGTCGTCAGCAATAACGCCTGTGCCGTGGGTGTTGATGGTGATGTTCATGGGACGCGCCACGCCAATCGCATAAGCCACTTGCACTTGGCATTGGGTGGCCAAACCGGCTGCCACCACGTTTTTGGCCACATAGCGGGCAGCGTAAGCCGCTGAGCGGTCGACCTTGGAGGGGTCTTTGCCGGAGAACGCGCCACCACCGTGGGGGCAGGCGCCGCCATAGGTGTCGACAATGATTTTGCGACCGGTCAGGCCGCAGTCGCCCTGCGGGCCACCCACCACAAAGCGGCCGGTGGGGTTGATCAGGTATTTGGTGTCTTTGAGCCACTCTTTGGGCAGCACGGGCTTGATGATTTCTTCGATGATGGCCTCGTTGAATTCGGGCTTCATCTTGTCACCCAAGCTCATCTCGGGGGCATGTTGTGAAGAAATGACCACGGTGTCGATGCTGTGGGGCTTGCCGTCGACATAGCGCATGGTCACTTGGCTTTTCGCATCTGGGCGCAGGAAAGGCAAGCGGCCATCGCGGCGCAATTGGGCTTGGCGCTCCATCAGGCGGTGGGCGTAGTAAATGGGGGCTGGCATCAGCTCGGGGGTTTCGCTGCAAGCGTAGCCAAACATCAGGCCTTGGTCACCCGCACCGGTGTTCAAGTGGTCGTCAGAAGCTTGGTTCACGCCCTGGGCAATGTCGTTGGACTGCTTGTCGTAGCAGACCATGACCGCACAACCTTTGTAGTCGATGCCGTACTCGGTGTTGTCGTAGCCAATGCGCTTGATGGTGTCGCGCGCGACCTGGATGTAGTCGACATGGGCGTTGGTGGTGATCTCACCGGCCAACACCACCAAACCGGTGTTGCACAAGGTTTCGGCAGCGACACGGCTGCGGGGGTCTTGTTTGAAGATGGCATCCAAAATCGCGTCGGATACTTGGTCAGCGACCTTGTCGGGGTGACCTTCGGAAACAGATTCAGATGTAAATAGATAGTCGTTCGCCATGTTGATACTCCATGTGGTTGATGTTGACGCGTTGCCAACTTCGGGAGCCTGGCGAACGCTTTAGCAGATGGTTTGGGGTGGCCCCAAACCTTCGCCACCGAAGTGGCGGTCGCCCTGCAAGTTGTTCAGTAACTCAGCGACAATCCAGATTGTAGCCAAATCCGGACCGGCCCAATGACCAGCCAGGGCGTTCGGTTGCGCTGCAACACACGCACCATGACCGCATTGTTTCGATTGCTCGCCCGACTGCCTTTGCCTTGGTTGCAAACCCTGGGTGTGGGTGTGGGCTGGTTGGTGTGGTGGGCGTCACCCAGTTACCGCCAGCGCTTTTTGCAAAATACCCAAGCGGCGGGCATGCGCTGGGACCAGGTCAGACCCGCCGTGGCCGCTGCCGGCATGATGTTGGCCGAGTTGCCTTGGCTGTGGATGCGCCCGGCTTCCCAGCGGTTGGACCTGCCCTTGCAATGGGATGGCTTGAACCATGTGACCGATGCTTTGCAACAAGGCCGGGGCATGATTTTGTTGTCGCCGCATTTGGGTTGTTGGGAGCTGGGTGCGCAAATGATGGCCGAACATTTGGGGCCCGCCCATGGTCCGATGTGGGTGATGTATCGCCCGGCCCGCAAAGCCTGGCTGCGCGATTTGGTGGCCGGTGCACGCGATCGACCATTTTTGCAAGCCGCACCGGCCAACCAAAGTGGTGTGCGCCAGTTGTTGCGCACCCTGCGCCAAGGCGGCTACACAGCTGTTTTGCCCGACCAAGTACCCCCTGAGGGGCAGGGCGTGTGGTCCCGGTTTTTTGGGCAAGACGCTTACACCATCACCTTGGCCGTGCGTTTGGCGCGCCAAACCGGTGCCAAGGTGGTGATGGGTTGGTGCGAGCGATTGCCAAAGGGCCAAGGTTTCATCAGTCACTTTGAGCCTTGGGACGATGCGGGTTTAC
This sequence comes from Bordetella parapertussis, assembly GCA_945901665.1. Next base: position 5,703 of record CAMDLJ010000089.1, read on the forward strand.
ACGACGCCCAGGTGCCGATTGAAGCCACTGTGTTGGCGATGAACCAAGGCATCGAAGCGATGGTGCGGCGCGCCCCTGGTCAATACCTGTGGGGCTATGCGCGGGACAAGCAACCGCGCACTGAAGTTTGACAATGTTGAGCGCCATGGGTGTGGGTTTCATGCGCTTGCTGGCGCGCTTGCCTTTGGCTTGGGTGCGAGTTTTGGGGGTTGGCCTGGGCTGGGTGCTTTATGGGGTGGTGCCCGCGCGGCGGCGTGTGGTGAAGGTCAACCTGGCTTTGTGTTGGCCCCACACCCCACAGGCCCAGCGTGATCGCATGGCCAGAGCATGTTTTGTGTGCTTTGCCCAGGCTTGGTTGGACCGGAGTTGGTTGTGGCATGCACCAGCCGCTGTGGTGCAACAACGCTTGCGCTGGGTCGGGGACTTGGGGGCCTTAAAGCAAGCCGGCGGCATGGTGGTATTTGCGCCGCATTTTGTGGGTTTGGATGCGGGGTGGACTGCCTTGAGCTTGTCCACCAAGCTTCCATTGCACACCATTTACACCCCGCAGTCGAATGCGGGCATTGACGCCTGGATCGCTCGGGGGCGGCAGCGTTTTGGCAATGTGGCTCTGTGCAAGCGCGCCGACGGGGCGCAAAGCTTGATCAGTGCGTTGCGCCGGGGCGAGGTGTTGTACCTGCTGCCCGACATGGACAGTGGCGAGGATGACACGGTGTTCGTGCCTTTCTTTGATGTGCCTGCAGCCACCTTGACCTCTTTGTCACGCTTTGCCAAATTGGGCCGCGCCCGGGTGGTGCCCATCACCACGCGGCTGACCCCCGAAGGTTATGAGGTGCAAGTTCACTCGGCTTGGGACGATGTGCCCAGCGGTGATGCCTGGGCCGATACGGCGCGCATGAACCAGCGCTTGGCCGATTGGATTCGCACCATGCCCGCCCAGTATTTTTGGGTGCACAAGCGCTTCAAAACCCGTCCGCCGGGGGAAGCCGATGTTTACGCGCGGCCCAAAAAACCGCTGATGTAAGCCTGCACCACAGCGGGTTGCTCGTGTACCACCCAATGGCTGGCGTCAGCCAAGGTGTGCAAGACCAATTGCGCAATGTGCTTGTCCAGGCCATCGATCAAGCACGGCAACAAAGCCTTGTCTTGCAAACCCCAAATGACCAGGGTGGGCAGATCGATGCGCAGCATGGCGTCGGGCAGGGTGATGGCACTGGCTGCTGGGTCATCGGACCGAGGTGGGCGCAGGGGCGAGGCGCGGTAGTAATTCAAGCCGCCTTGCAGGCCATGTGACCAATGGGCACGGTACCGATCTTTCATGGGTTCATCCAGCCAAGGGGCGGGGCCATTGGCCAAGGTGTTGAAAAACCCCCACAAGCGTTGGTAATCATTGGCCGCCAGCAAGTCGGCGGCATCCGGACGGATCAAAAAGTTCATGTAAGCGCTGGCCGCTTGTTGGGCCGGGTTGCTTTGCAAGTCGCGCAAAAAGGTGGCTGGGTGGGGCGAGTTGATGATCACCAATCGCTGCAAACGCTCGGGGTGTTGATTGGCCAGGTTCCAAGCCACAGCGCCGCCCCAATCGTGGGCCACCAAAGCGGCCAAGGCTTGACCGGGGCTCACGATGTCGATCAAGGCCAAGATGTCTTGCACCAGGAATTTGGCGCGGTAGGCCGCGGGGTCTGTGGGTGCGCTGGAGGTTTCAAAGCCGCGCAAATTGGGCGCGACGCAAAAGTAGCCGCCGTTTTGGGGCTGTGAAAAGTGATCCAGCAATTCATCCCAAGCAAACGCCCCCTCGGGGAAGCCGTGCAAAAACAGCAGCACTGGCCTTGCGGGCTGGCCGCTGTGGCGGCAATTCAACTGGATGCCGTGCGGCAATGCATGTCGGGTTTCAGCGATGTTCGCCATCGGTGCGCTCCTGGTCAGCGTCCAAACCAGCGTCCAAATCAGCGCCCACGTCAGCGCCCACGTCAGCGCCCACGTCAGTGCCTGATCCGCTGCTCAGGTCCGCGCCAATCGTTGCCGGGGGTGTCCAGTTGGCCACCCATTGCGACAACAGCAAAGCGGTTTCCTCCACCCCTTGGCGCTTGAGGGCCGAGAACAAACGCACTTGGCCGCCGCCGGCTTGCAGCCGAGCAATGGACAAGGCTTTGGCGCCATCGCTTCGGTTGAGCTTGTCGGCCTTGGTCAGCAAGACCAAGAATTGCATACCCGCCTCCACCCGGGGACGGATGACTTCGAGCAAGATGTCGTCGAGCTCTGTCATGCCGTGGCGCGGGTCGCACAGCAAGACCACGCCACAGAGGTTGTCTCGGGTCATCAGGTAGTTGGCCATCACCCGCTGCCAACGGATCTTGTCTTGTTTGGGCACAGCGGCATAGCCGTACCCCGGCAGATCGGCCAAAACTGCATCGGTCTGTCCGTGGCGTCCCAAGGCGAACAAATTGATGTGCTGCGTGCGCCCCGGCTTTTTGGAGGCATAGGCCAATTGGTTTTGTTGCGTCAAGGTGTTGATGCAGGTGGACTTTCCGGCATTGGAGCGGCCCACAAAAGCGATTTCTGGCAGGCGGTACTGCGGCAGGTGATGCAGTTGCGCGGCGGTGACCAAAAAGCGGGTCGTGTGCAACCAGCCCATGGCCAGTTTGGCCTGTCCGGCCAAGTCAGGTGCCGCAGCCAGGTCGATGCTGGCGCTGGCTGGGGTGGGCGGGGCAGGGAGGTGGGGCTGGGTCATCACGGGTCCGACAGAGGTGGGGGGCCCGTGGACCCCAAGAGAGCATTGTAGAATCCAGCGGTTTAGCGCCACCCAACTCATCCAAGCCATGAAGCTGTTTGCCCCCCTTTTTCTAGCCGCCGCCCTTGCTTTGCCACTGACTTGTCTGCATGCTGCAGACAAGGCGCCTGCCGCCAAAGCCCCCGATGTGGTCAAAGGCGAGGCCAGCTATGCCCCTTGCGCGGCTTGTCATGGCGCTGATGGCAACTCAGGTTCTCCGGCCAACCCCAAGTTGGCAGGCCAACACCCTGAATACCTCAACAAACAGTTGCAAGAGTTCAAGTCGGGCAAACGGGCCAATGCCATCATGTCGGGCATGGT
>CAMDLJ010000090.1 GCA_945901665.1 Bordetella parapertussis
TGGGATCGAACCCCGCCCACAGCGAAGAAAAAAAGGCCCGCAAATAGCGCCCAGCGAGACCATTTCAAGACCCACGTTGAAAAAAGATACATGCCCCAATGCCCTTGAATGTCGACACCTTGGTCGCAACTGATGATGACTGTAGAAACAGCCGCGCAGTTTACCCCCCCTCAAGGAGAAAACCATGTTCTTTACCCCTATCGCCCCTGCCACTTACCGCACCAATGCCCGCCTGGGCCTGGAGCGTTTTTTGCAGGAGGTGGCGCGCCCTCAACACACCCCACCGACGCAATTTGAACAAGATGAACACCAATACCGCTTGAGCATGGATATGCCCGGTGTGTCCAGGGAGCATCTGGTGGTTCAAATCGAGGCGCAAATGGTTCAAATCAACACCACGGCAGAAGCCAAACGGGTCTACAAGGCACAGTTTGAATTGCCCATGCCCGTTGACGCCGCCACCAGCAGCGCCAAGCTGGAAAACGGCATTTTGAATTTGGTGCTGGTGAAAAAACTGCCGCAAAGCCAAGCCCAGGCTTTAACAGTTCAGTGATGGCTTGAAACTTCCTGTAATGGCCATCGGGGGCGCACATCAAACGCCCCATCGTGGTTCATGCGCAAGCCAGGCAGGGCCTGGATGCGCATGGCAGCGGCCATGGCAATCATGGCGCCGTTGTCGGTGCACAAATGCAATTCAGGGTAATGAACCCGCACGCCCTGCAATAGGCACTGGGCATTGAGTTGCGCACGCAAGGCGCTGTTGGCCCCCACGCCGCCGGCGACCACCAAACGTTTGAGCCCGGTTTGAGTCAGTGCGCGCATCGACTTTTTCACCAAAACCTCAACGATGGCCGCCTGCGTGCTGGCCGCCACATCGGCCACGCGATCGGGCAAGGATTGGCCCAAACGCTGTGTTTGTGTCAACACAGCAGTTTTGAGGCCCGCAAAAGAAAAATCCAAGTTTCCGCTGTGCAACAAGGGCCTGGGCAAGGCAAATGCCTTGGGATCCCCCAGCTCGGCCAAGCGGGCCAAGCCTGGCCCGCCTGGGTATGGCAACCCCAATAATTTGGCCGATTTGTCAAAGGCTTCCCCCGCCGCATCGTCGATGGTTTCGCCCAACAAGGCGTAATCCCCCACCGCGTTGACTTGCATGAGTTGGGTGTGCCCGCCAGAGACCAGCAATGCCACGAAAGGAAAAGTCGGCGGATCTTGGCTCAAAAACGGCGACAACAAATGTCCCTCCAGGTGATGCACACCCAACAAGGGCTTGTGCCAAGCCGCAGCCAAGCCAGCGGCCACACCCGCACCAACCAACAAAGCCCCGGCCAAGCCAGGGCCGCGCGTGAACGCCACGACATCAATCTCAGCGGCTTGAACACCCGATTGATTCAACACCGATTCGGTCAACGGAATCACCCGGCGAATGTGATCCCGGCTTGCCAACTCGGGCACCACCCCACCGTACGCTTGGTGCATTTCAATTTGAGAATGAAGGGCGTGGGCCAGCAAAGCAGGCCAAGCGGGGACAGCCCCAGGGGGCCCATCCCCGGTTTTAACCAGGGCAACCCCTGTTTCATCGCAAGAAGATTCAATGCCCAGAACAATCATGGGCGCAGTGTAGCCATGGCTTGCGAGACAATCCGTGTATGGGTATCAGTGAATACATCAAAGAAATTGGCCGGGGCAAGGATGGCGCGCGTTCGCTCAACCGTGCGCAAGCGGCCGACTTGATGGGGCAATTGCTTGATGGCCAAGTCAGTGATCTGGAAATTGGCGCGTTTTGCTTGGCCATGCGCATCAAAGGCGAAACCGCTGCGGAGATGGCCGGTTTTATCGATGCGGCGCAACAAAGGTTGAACCCCTTTCAAAGCCCGGCCACCACAGCCACTGTGGTCATTTCAAGCTACAACGGCTCGCGCAAACTGCCCCTGCTCACGCCCTTGTTGGCCTGGCTGATGGCGCGTGAAGGGTTTGCGGTTTTGGTCCACGGCAGCACCACTGAAGGCGCACGGGTCACCAGCGAGCAGGTCTTTTCAGCCATGGGCACAGCCCGCGCGAAGCACGCCTGCCCACTTGAACCGGGCCGTGTGGTTTTTGCCCCCACCGAAGTGTTGTCGCCAGCCCTAAAAGCTTTGCTCGATGTGCGCCGCGTGGTGGGCCTGCGCAACCCAGCCCACAGCCTGGTGAAAATGCTCAACCCAATCCATGGCAGCGCGCTCTTGGTGTGCAGCCACACACACCCAGAATATGCGCTTTCCATGACCCAAACCCTCAGCTTGATTCAGGCCAATGCCCTGCTCATGCGCGGTACCGAAGGCGAGCCGGTGGCCGATCCGCGGCGCACCCCGGCCATGACGGGCTTTGTGGCAGGACATGCCACGCTCATGTGCGAGCAACAGGCCGGTAGCTTGACCGACATGCCCACCCTGCCCCAAGACAACAGCGCCCAGACCACAGTCGCGTACATCCATAGCGTCCTCACAGGTCAAAGCCCTGTGCCAGCGCCGCTGGCCCAGCAGGTGTCGGTGCTTTGCCGCTTGGCCGAGCAAATCGGCGCCCAGTCCAAAGCACCATCTTCCCCATGAGCCAGCGAACACCCCACCCTAAAGTGAGCTTGGTCGGGGCCGGCCCCGGCGACCCCGATTTGCTGACCCTCAAGGCGCTGAAAGCCTTGCAATCGGCCAGCGTCATCTTGGTGGACGATTTGGTGAGCGACGCCATCATGGGCTTGGCCAATCCGGGGGCACGGGTGATTTGGGTTGGCAAGCGGGGCGGTTGCCGCTCCACCCCGCAAGCGTTCATTCACAAGCTCATGGTTCAAGCCGCGTTGGACGGCGAGCAGGTGGTGCGCCTTAAAGGGGGTGACCCGCTGATCTTTGGCCGTGGCGGGGAAGAGGTCGATCACCTGCGCGCCGCGGGCATTGATGTGGACATCATCAATGGCATCACCTCAGCCTTGGCCGGCATGGCCTCGGTCCAAACGGCCTTGACACACCGTGACCATGCCCAAGGGGTGGTGTTCATCACCGGGCACCGCCAAAAAGAGGGGCAAGCCGCTCCCTGGGCTGAGCTGGCCCGAACGGCTCACCAAGCCCATTTGACATTGGTGATTTACATGGGCCTTTCACAGGTGGCGCACATCCAAGCGCAGTTGCTGCTGGGCTTGCCCGCCCAAACCCCTGTGGCTTTGTTTGAAAACATCAGCATGCCCCAGCAGCGCCAAGCGCTCACCCAGTTGGGTGAATTGGCCCAGTGCGTGAGCCAACTGGGCTTTGCCAGCCCCACTGTGATGGTGGTCGGCCAAGTGGTGGCGGGCATGCAAGCCTTGGGGTTGTGTGAGGACGCGGCCCCCACAATGGTGAAAAACCTATCCTGAACCAGGTCTGGCCAGAGTGCAAACCCACGCTTGGTCCAAGCGGCTTCACCCGCGTGCGAAAATCACGCCATTCAAACATCAGACGGACACATCCCCATGGAAGCAGAACGCATCAACCAAATCGACCATCAGTTGCAAGACCTCAGTGCTCGCACCGTCGAGTTGCGGAGGTATCTTTGACTACGATGCCAAATTTGAGCGCCTGAGAACCGTCAACGCCTCGCTGGAAGACCCCAGCGTTTGGAACGAACCCAAAAAAGCCCAAGAGTTGGGCCGCGAAAAAAAATCACTGGAAGACATCGTGCTGGGCCTGGGCCGCTTGACCCAAGAACTGTCCGACAACACCGAGTTGTTTGACATGAGCCGTGAAGACAACGATGAAGCGGGCCTCATCACCATCGAAACCGAAGCCGTCGGCCTGGCTGCCGATATTGAAAAGCTCGAATTTCGACGCATGTTCAACAACCCCGCCGATCCCAACAATGCCTTTTTGGACATCCAAGCGGGCGCGGGCGGCACCGAGGCCTGTGACTGGGCCAGCATGCTGCTGCGCCAATACCTGAAATACGCCGAGCGCAAAGGCTTCAAAGCCACGCTGGAAGACGAGTCCGCAGGGGATGTGGCTGGCATCAAAGGCGCCACCTTGAAGATTGAAGGCGAATACGCTTTTGGTTTGTTGCGCACCGAGACCGGCGTGCACCGATTGGTGCGCAAATCGCCTTTTGACTCTTCTGGAGGGCGGCACACCAGCTTTGCCAGCATTTTTGTCTACCCGGAGGTGGACGACTCGATCGAGATCGACATCAACCCTGCCGATGTGCGCACCGACACCTTTCGCGCCAGTGGCGCAGGCGGTCAGCACATCAACAAACCCGACTCTGCGGTTCGACTCACCCACATCCCGACCGGCATCGTGGTTCAGTGCCAAGACGGTCGCAGCCAGCACAGCAACCGCGATGTGGCCTGGAAGCGTTTGCGCTCCCGCTTATATGACCACGAGATGCGCATCCGCATGGAAGCCCAGCAAAAGCTTGAAGACACCAAAACCGATGTCGGCTGGGGTCACCAAATTCGCAGCTATGTGCTGGACCAAAGCCGCATCAAAGACCTGCGCACCAACGTCGAAATCAGCAACACCCAAAAAGTGCTCGACGGCGACTTGGACGCTTTCATCGAAGCCTCGCTCAAGCAAGGCGTTTGACCCCCCTGGGCCATTCTCATCACACAGGAATTTGACATGTTAGAAGGCGCTGCCACGCTGATTCGCCGCGAAGACCATATGCCCCCCGCATATTGGATCGACGCCGTTGACCTCACCATCGACCTCGACCCGGGCAAAACCCGCGTGCTCAACAAAATGAAGGTGCGTCGCAACCCCGACGTTGCGGCACAACCACTGCGCTTGGATGGCGAGGAGTTGAACCTCGCCCGCGTCTTGGTCAATGGCCAAGGCACCAGTTTCAAAATGGACCAAGGCCAATTGGTGCTGGAAAACCTGCCCGAGGGCCATGACGCCTTTGAGTTGGAAATCTTCACCACCTGCTCGCCCCAAAAGAACACCCAGTTATCCGGCCTGTACCTGAGCCAAGACGCCTTTTTCACCCAGTGTGAAGCCCAAGGCTTTAGGCGCATCACGTATTTTCTGGACCGACCAGATGTGATGTCGCTGTACCAAGTCACCTTGCGCGCTGACAAAGCCGCCTACCCTGTGCTGTTGTCCAACGGCAATTTGGTAGAACAAGCCGACTTGGGTGAAGGTAGGCATATGGCCAAGTGGGTGGACCCGCACAAAAAACCCAGCTATTTGTTCGCCCTGGTGGCGGGCAAATTGGTTTGCCGCGAACAACGCATCACGGCCCGATCTGGCCGTGAACATGTGCTGCAGGTGTATGTTCGAACGGGCGATCTGGACAAAACCGACCACGCCATGCAGTCCTTGATGGCCAGCATCGCCTGGGACGAAGCCCGCTTTGGCCTGAGCCTGGACCTGGACCGATTCATGATTGTGGCCACGTCCGACTTCAACATGGGGGCGATGGAAAACAAGGGCCTCAATATCTTCAACACCAAATACGTGCTGGCCAGCCCGGCCACCGCCACCGATGTCGACTACACCAACATCGAAAGCGTGGTGGCGCACGAGTATTTTCACAATTGGACAGGCAACCGCATCACCTGCCGAGATTGGTTTCAACTCTCGCTCAAAGAGGGTTTGACCGTTTTTCGTGACCAAGAGTTCAGCCAAGACTTGGCAGGCTCGCCATCGGCGCGCGCGGTCAAACGCATTGAAGACGTGCGCTTGCTGCGCAACGTGCAATTTGCCGAAGACGCAGGCCCCATGGCCCACCCAGTTCGACCCGACAGCTACCAAGAAATCAACAACTTCTACACCGTCACCGTTTACGAAAAAGGGGCCGAGTTGGTGCGCATGATGCAAACCCTGCTCTCACAACCGCAAGACGAATTGGGTCGCGCTGGTTTTGCCCGTGGCATGGCTTTGTACTTTGAGCGCCACGATGGCCAGGCCGTCACTTGCGACGACTTTGCACAAGCCATTGCCGATGCCAATGCGGGCTCTGCATTGGCCCAACACCTCAGCGCGTTTAAACGCTGGTATGCACAGGCTGGTACGCCTCAAGTACACGCCAGTGCCGTGCACGACCCGGCAAACCAACGCTACACCCTCACCCTGCGCCAAAGCTGCGCCCCCACCCCGGGGCAAGACAGCAAAGACCCCTTTGTCATCCCTGTCATGGTGGGTTTGCTCGATGAGCAAGGCCATGCACTCCCGCACAACCAACTCTGCGTTCTGAGTGCGTCGGAGCAACAATGGGTGTTTGACGGTGTGGCCCAAGAGCCAGTGCCCTCCTTGCTGCGTGGCTTCAGCGCCCCCGTGGTCTTGCACTTTGACTACACCCAGGCCCAACTGCTCACCTTGCTGGCGCATGACAGCGACCCCTTCAACCAATGGGAAGCCAGCCAACGCTTGGCCACACGCGCTGCCTTGTCAGCCATCGAAAACCCGACCCCGGCAGGCCCCATCCTGCCGCCCGAAGTGGTGCAAGCCTTTGGCCAGGTCTTGCAAAACCCCCAACTGGATGCGGCCTTCAAAGAACTGGTGCTCACCCTGCCCAGTGAAACCTTTCTGGCCGAACAGTTGACCGTGGTCGACCCTTTGCGCATCCACCAGGTGCGCCAAGCCATGCGTTTGCAACTGGCGCTTGAATTGCACCCTCTGTGGGCGCAAATTTACGAAAACCACCGCACCCGTGGCACCTTCAGCATCGACGCCCAAGCCATGGGTTCGCGCGCTTTGGCCAACATGGGCTTGCTGCACCTTTGCATGGCCCACCATGCCCAAGCGGCATCGGATTGGCCAGACCAAGCCTTGCAAGCCTTCAAAGATGCCACCAACATGACCGACCGCATGGGTGCCGTCAATGCCTTGGTGCAAGCACAACACGCGCACGCCCAAACAGCCCTGGCCCAGTTTCACAGCCTGTTTGCGCGCGAAGAATTGGTGATTGACAAATGGTTTGCCCTGCAAGCCAGCGCGCCGGACCAGGATGGCTCGGTGCTGGACCAGGTCAAACGCCTCATGCGCCACCCCGACTTTCAATTGCGCAACCCCAACCGCGCGCGCAGTTTGATCTCAAGCTATTGCCACGCCAACCCAGCTGCATTCCACCGGGCCGACGCCTCTGGTTACGTATTTTGGAGCGAGCGTGTGATGGAGATCGATGCCATCAACCCCCAAGTGGCAGCGCGTTTGGCGCGGGCTTTGGACCGCTGGCGCAACCTGGCCCAGCCCTACCAACACGCAGCCGCCGAAGCGCTCAAGCGCATCGCCGCCAAAACCGATTTGAGCAAAGACGTGCGCGAGGTTGTCACCCGCGCATTGCAGGAGACAAGCACATGAGCGTTTCACTTTCACGCTACTTGGTCGAAGAACAACGGGCCAAAGGCAAAATTCCGCCCGAGCTGCGCTTGCTGCTCGAAGTGGTGGCACGGGCTTGCAAAGGCATCAGCCATTCGGTCAACAAAGGCGCATTGGGTGGCGTGCTGGGCAGCGCGGGCTCTGAAAACGTGCAAGGCGAAGTGCAAAAGAAGCTCGACATCATTGCCAATGAGGTGCTGATCGAGGCCAACGAATGGGGCGGGCACTTGGCGGCCATGGCCTCGGAAGAAATGGACAGCATCCACTTGGTACCCAACCGCTATCCGCAGGGCGAATACCTGCTGCTGTTTGACCCGCTGGATGGATCGAGCAACATCGATGTCAATGTCAGCATTGGCACGATCTTCAGCGTGCTGCGCAAACCCGAAGGCCAAGGCGGTGTGAGCGAAGCCGACTTTTTGCAAGCCGGGCATCAACAAGTCGCCGCTGGTTACTGCGTGTATGGCCCCCAAACCACTTTGGTATTGACCGTGGGCGATGGCGTGGCCATGTTCACCCTGGACCGCGAACAAGGCTCGTTTGTGCTGACCCAAGAAAAGGTGCAGATACCCGCCGACACCAAAGAGTTTGCCATCAACATGAGCAATATGCGCCACTGGGACGCGCCGGTCAAGCGCTACATCGACGAGTGCTTGCAAGGCAAAGAAGGCCCGCGCGGAAAAGACTTCAATATGCGCTGGATTGCCAGCATGGTGGCCGATGTGCACCGTATCCTCACCCGTGGCGGCGTGTTCATGTACCCCTGGGACAAGCGCGAGCCGCACAAACCCGGCAAGTTGCGCTTGATGTACGAGGCCAACCCCATGTCGTGGTTGGTCGAGCAAGCCGGTGGTGCTGCCACCAATGGACGGCAACGCATTTTGGACATCCAACCCAGCCAATTGCACGAGCGTGTGAGCGTGATCTTGGGGTCCAAAAACGAAGTCGAACGCGTGACCCAGTACCACCAAGGCGTTGCACACTGAGCCGAGCTTTATAATTTTCCAAAAGCCGGAATAGCTCAGTTGGTAGAGCAGCTCAGTCGTAATGAGAAGGTCGGGAGTTCGATTCTTCTTTCCGGCACCATAACATGTTGATTCATAAAGAAAAATAAAATAAAAATAGCTTGACAGTTGTATATATTTTGCTATACAACTAGAGCATGAATCAGACGAAAACAAAACTTCGCATTCCTTTAACCCAAAAGGAATTGCCGAATGTTTTAAAAATTCAAAGGGATGGCACTTTGCCCATCCAAGACACCCTTGAAAAAGTTAAGGGCCACAAGACCCTGACCATCTACAAAATGATGAAGTCGCCCTACTACTATGTACGCCTTTTTGAAGCTAAAAAAGTCATTAGAAAATGCACCAAAACGCAAGACCGCAAAGAAGCCATCAAATTTGCAGAGAAGTTTTTTGTAGAAATCAAATACAAAGTTTTGAACAAAGAACCACTTTCA
>CAMDLJ010000091.1 GCA_945901665.1 Bordetella parapertussis
TGGATCAATTCAGGCGGGCTTGGCACCATGGGCGTGGGCATTCCCTATGCCATGGGCATCAAACTGGCCAAGCCTGACAGTGAGGTTTACTGCATCACCGGCGAAGGTTCGGTGCAGATGTGCATCCAAGAGTTGTCGACTTGCTTGCAGTACAACACGCCCATCAAGATCATCGCTTTGAACAACCGCTACTTGGGCATGGTGCGCCAGTGGCAAGAGATCGAGTATTCGGGGCGCTACAGCCACAGCTACATGGACGCCTTGCCCAATTTCGTCAAGTTGGCCGAGTCCTATGGCCACGTGGGCATGCTGATCGAGCGTTCGCAAGATGTGGAGGGCGCTTTGATCGAGGCGCGCAAACTCAAGGACCGCACGGTGTTCATGGACTTTCGCACCGACCCGACTGAAAACGTGTTCCCGATGGTGCAAGCCGGAAAAGGCATCACTGAAATGCTGCTGGGCAGCGAGGACTTGTAAGGCTGCACAGATCAACGGGTCGGCATCCGTGCCAGGCCCACTCCCATCAACCCCGAGAAGAATCTATTGCCCGCCAACTTTGCCGGTTACCGCTGGCAGACGAGGGCGGTGACACCGACCACACCTGAGTGACACGGCGTCAGAGCGAAAAGAGGAATCCCCATGAAACACATTATTTCTGTCTTGCTGGAAAACGAACCTGGCGCATTGTCCCGCGTAGTGGGTTTGTTTTCAGCCCGTGGCTACAACATCGAATCTTTGTCGGTGGCCCCCACCGAAGATCCCAGTTTGTCGCGCATGACCCTGCAAACGGTGGGGTCGGACGATGTGATCGAGCAAATCACCAAACACCTGAACCGTCTGATCGAAGTCGTCAAAGTGGTCGACTTGACCGAAGGCGGCTACACCGAGCGCGAACTGATGATGGTCAAAGTGCGAGCGGTCGGCAAGGAGCGCGAAGAGATGAAGCGCATGGCCGATATTTTCAGGGGCCGCATCATTGATGTCACTGAAAAAAGCTACACCATTGAAGTCACTGGCGATCAAGCCAAAAACGATGCCTTCCTAGAGGCGTTGGACCGATCGGCTATTTTGGAAACCGTGCGCACCGGCGCTTGCGGCATCGGCCGCGGCGAACGCGTGTTGCGTGTTTGAGTCAACCCACCCCTTTCCCAACCCTTAATCACCCAGGAGAAATCATGAAGGTTTATTACGATAAAGACTGTGACTTGAGCATCATCAAAGGCAAGACCGTGGCCATCATTGGTTATGGCTCTCAAGGGCATGCCCATGCGCAAAACTTGAACGACAGCGGCGTCAAGGTGTTGGTGGGTTTGCGCCCCGGTGGTGCGAGCTGGCACAAAGTTGAAAAAGCCGGCCTCAAAGTGGCTGCTGTGGCCGATGCGGTCAAGGCGGCCGATGTGGTCATGGTTTTGTTGCCTGATGAGCAAATCTCCAGCGTTTACACCAATGACATTGAGCCCAATATGAAAAAGGGCGCGTCTCTGGCCTTTGCCCATGGATTCAATGTGCATTACAACCAAGTGGTGCCCCGTGCCGATTTGGACGTGTGGATGGTCGCGCCCAAGGCGCCTGGCCACACCGTGCGTTCCACCTATGCCCAAGGCGGCGGCGTGCCCCATTTGGTGGCTGTGCACCAAGACTGCAGTGGCAAGGCCCGCGACATGGCATTGAGCTACGCCATGGCCAACGGTGGCGGCAAGGCCGGCATCATTGAAACCAACTTTCGTGAAGAAACCGAGACCGACTTGTTTGGCGAGCAAACCGTGCTGTGCGGTGGTGCGGTTGAACTCATCAAGGCCGGCTATGAAATTCTGGTCGAAGCTGGCTATTCACCCGAGATGGCGTATTTCGAGTGTCTGCATGAACTCAAGCTGATCGTTGATTTGATCTATGAAGGCGGCATCGCCAACATGAACTACTCGATCTCTAACAACGCCGAATACGGCGAATACGTCACCGGTCCTGAGATCATCAACGACCAGTCTCGTGCAGCCATGCGCAAGGCGCTGGAGCGGATTCAAAACGGCGAATATGCCAAGAGCTTTATTTTGGAAGGCCGCACCGGCTACCCCAGCATGACGGCCCGTCGCCGCTTGACCGAAGACCATTCGATCGAGAAGGTGGGTTCGCAATTGCGCTCCATGATGCCTTGGATATCCAAGAACAAACTGGTCGACAAAACCCGCAATTGAGCGTTTGAGCGCTCAATGCACAAAGGCCACTTGGGTGGCCTTTGTGCTTGTGTCTTATTCAACGATACACTGAGACCATGTCTTCCAACTCCTACCCCCATCCCATCTTGGCACGCGAGGGCTGGCCTTTCATTCTGTTGGCCCTGGTGCTGGCCATTGGGGTCCATGCCACGGCCGGCTGGGTCTGGGCTTTGCCGTTTGATGTGGTTTTGGTCTTTGTGGTTCAGTTTTTCCGCGATCCTGCGCGGGCCATTCCCGACTTTCCCAATGCCGTGCTGTCACCGGCCGATGGCCGCGTGGTCAAAATTGAAAAAACCTTTGACCCCTTTGCCCAGCGCGATGCCATTTTGGTCAGTGTGTTCATGAATGTGTTTAATGTGCACAGCAACCGCTCCAGCGTGAATGGGGTGGTGCGCAGCGTCAGCTACTTTCCAGGTTTGTTTGTGAATGCCGATTTGGACAAGGCGTCGACCGAAAACGAACGCAATGCGGTGGTGATTGATGCGCAGATTGGCGCCCAACAGCACACCATCACCTTGGTGCAAGTGGCGGGTTTGATCGCACGGCGCATCCTGTGTTACGTCCAGGCCGGCCACAACTTGCAAAAAGGTGAACGGTATGGCTTTATCCGTTTTGGCTCGCGTGTGGATGTGTATTTGCCGCTGAGTGCTCAAGTCTTGGTGGCCCCGGGTGACAAGGTGTCTGCCACCCTGACCCCGCTGGCCACGGTGGGCTGATCGGCTTCTGAGCCCGATGAATTCCGCATGACCGACCCCACCGATAAGCCTGACGATTTGCCCGCTCGCCCTCGCAAGGGCATATACGTGCTGCCCAATTTGTTCACCTTGGCGGCTTTATTCGGTGGGTTTTACGCGATTGTCATGGCCATGAACAACCGTTTCGATTTGGCAGCGATGGGGGTATTTTGTGCCATGGTGCTGGACAGTTTGGACGGGCGTGTGGCGCGCATGACCAACACGCAAAGCGCTTTTGGTGAGCAAATGGACTCGCTGGCCGATATGGTCTCTTTCGGGGCTGCCCCCGCTTTGATCGCTTACGAATGGTCGCTCAAAGGCTTGGGGCGTTGGGGTTGGGTCGCCGCCTTTGTGTACATTTCTTGCGCAGCCTTGCGCTTGGCGCGTTTCAATGTCAACACCTCGGTGGTGGATAAGCGGTATTTCCAAGGTTTGCCGTCACCCGCTGCGGCAGCACTGGTCATGGGCTACATCTGGATCATGACCGAGTTGCAGTGGATGGACAGCACCATCACCTGGATCATGTTTGCGGTGTGCTTGTTTTCCGGCCTGACCATGGTGACCAATCTGCCTTACTACAGCTTCAAAGACATTCAGATGAAAAAGAGCGTGCCTTTTGCCGCCATTGTTTTGATCGCCTTGATCATCGCCGTCATCAACATTGACCCGCCCTTGGTGCTGTTCGCCTTGTTCGTGAGTTATGGCCTGAGCGGTTATGCGGTGTACGCTTACCGCAAAGCCACTGGGGTGCAAACCAGCGTGATCAGCACATCGACCGATGAGCCCGACGAAAAAGGCTTGCACAACTGATGCAAAGCCTGTGATATGCTGTGTCCCATGAACACCAAAGGCTTGCTACTGCTACTTCGCTCCATCGGGCGGAGTGGGTAGCGCGCACACATTCCATTCAAGGCCCGTATGCCAGCGCTACGGGCCTTTTGTTTTTTGGCCATGATTTTTCTTGAACAGGAGCGGCAACATGAGCGACCAATTGATCATTTTTGACACCACCTTGCGCGATGGCGAGCAGTCCCCTGGCGCCTCGATGACCAAAGACGAGAAACTGCGCATCGCCCGCCAGCTGGAGCGACTCAAGGTGGACGTGATCG
The DNA here is from genome assembly GCA_945901665.1 of Bordetella parapertussis. The sequence continues at coordinate 4,057 of CAMDLJ010000091.1, forward strand.
AGGCCGGTTTTGCTGCCAGCTCCAATGGCGACTTTGATGCTGTTCAAGCCATTGCCAATGCGATCAAGGATTCCACGATTTGTTCTTTGTCGCGTGCCAACGACCGTGATATTTCGCGTTCGGCCGAGGCCCTCAAAGGCGCTAAACGGGGCCGCATCCATACGTTCATTGCCACCTCGCCATTGCACATGGAGAAAAAGCTGCGCATGACCCCCGACCAGGTGTTTGAGCAGGCCCGTCAATCGGTGCGCTTTGCCCGCAATTTGCTTGACGACATCGAATTCAGCCCCGAAGACGGATACCGCAGTGATCCGGACTTTTTGTGCCGGGTCATCGAGGCGGTGATCCAAGAGGGTGCCACCACCATCAATGTGCCCGACACGGTGGGTTACGCCATTCCGGAGTTGTATGGCGAGTTCCTGCGCAACCTGCGCGAGCGCATCCCCAACAGCGACAAAGCCGTTTGGTCAGTGCACTGCCACAACGATTTGGGCATGGCGGTAGCCAACTCCTTGGCCGGGGTCAAAATTGGCGGGGCGCGACAAGTCGAGTGCACCATCAATGGTTTGGGTGAGCGGGCGGGCAATTGCTCGCTGGAAGAGGTGGTGATGGCCATCAAAACCCGGCGCGACTACTTTGGTTTGGATTGCGCCATCGATACCCGGCACATCTTGGCCGCCAGCCGCATGGTGAGCCAAACCACCGGCTTTGTGGTTCAGCCCAACAAGGCCGTGGTGGGGGCCAATGCCTTTGCCCACGCCTCAGGCATCCACCAAGATGGCGTGCTCAAAGCGCGCGACACCTATGAAATCATGCGCGCCGAGGATGTGGGCTGGAGCGCCAATAAGCTGGTGCTGGGCAAACTCAGCGGGCGCAATGCCTTCAAGCAGCGTTTGTTGGACTTGGGTGTGGAGATGGAGTCCGAGTCCGATATCAATGCCGCCTTTGCCCGCTTCAAAGAGCTGGCCGACCGCAAGAGCGATATTTTTGACGAAGACATCTTGGCCTTGGTCAGCGAAGAAAACACCCACCAAGGCGATGATGCCTATGGCTTCGTGTCTTTGGCTCAACACAGTGAAACCGGCGAACGCCCCCAAGCCAAGGTGGTATTCACCGTGCATGGCAAAGAGGTGCATGGCCAGTCAGACGGCAATGGCCCCGTGGACGCTTCGCTCAAGGCCATTGAGAACCATGTGAAAAGCGGTGCCGAGATGGTCTTGTATTCGGTCAACGCCATCAGCGGCTCCACCGAAAGCCAAGGCGAGGTCACGGTTCGGCTGCAAAACAGCGGTCGGGTGGTCAACGGCGTGGGTTCAGACCCAGACATCGTGGTGGCATCGGCAAAGGCGTACTTAAGTGCGCTCAATAAGCTGCAAAGCAAGGCGGATCGGGTAGCCGCCCAAGGCTAAACCGCCTCGCGCCACACCGGCAAGGCCGGTTTACTTGATAAATGTTTTCCAAGTCTTTGATCTTGCGAAACTATTTTTCTTTGTTAGACTCCAAGCTTCTAGATTTGTGGGGTAGCGCTTTGAAGCAAATTGCACGGGGTTGGGGCATATTGTTGTTGTCCATGTGTTTGGCAGGTTCGGTCATGGCGGCTGAACCTGCAAAATCAACAACTGCAGCAGCAGCCAAAAAACCGGTCGCTCAGGCCCAACGCAACAAAGCCAAAGCAAAAACCAAAACCAAAGCGCCGGTGAAAGCCCGTGTCGATACGCGGCCTTCTTTTGGCAAAGTGGCCGGCTTGCATGATGTGAGTGACGAGCTTTCGCTCAAGTCCAGTGTGGCTTTGGTGGTCGACCAAGAAACCCAAGAGGTGCTGCTCAGCAAAAACGACAGCGCCGTGTTGCCCATTGCATCCATCACCAAGTTGATGACGGCTTTGCTCATCAACGATGCGCAGTTGCCCATGGACGAGATGATCACCATCACCCAAGACGATGTGGACACCGAAAAGGGCAGCCGTTCACGGCTGCAAGTGGGCGCCAGTTTGGCCCGTGGTGAGTTGCTGCATTTGGCTTTGATGGCGAGCGAAAACCGCGCCGCCCATGCCTTGGGCCGAACTTACCCGGGTGGGCTGCAGGTCTTTGTGGGGCTGATGAACCTGAAAGCCAAAGACATGGGTATGACCGATACCCGCTTTGTCGAGCCCACGGGTTTGTCGAGCAAAAACCAATCCAGTGCCAAAGACTTGGTCACCTTGGTGCAAACGGCCTATCGCGAGCCCCTGTTGCGCGACCTCTCAACCAGCGACAGCCATGTGGTGGATGTCGGCCGCCACAGCCTGATCTACAAAACCACCAACCGCTTGATCAACAACCCCAGTTGGGACATTGGTTTGCAAAAAACCGGTTACATCTCTGAGGCGGGTCAATGCCTGGTGATGCAAACCAAAATTGCCGGACGCAAACTCATCATGGTCTTTTTGGACTCGGCGGGCAAATTCAGCCGCATTGCCGACGCTGAGCGCGTGCGCCGCTGGGTCGAGGCCAAGCACCGCGCGGTTATTCCGCAAACCTGAGCCGTCCACGCGGCCCCTCTGGTCCGCGGTAGATGCATCTTTTCCGCCTTGGCGGGATAAACCCATTGACAGGCTCAGCGCTGTCCCGCGTCCAACAGGCGTTGGGTGAGCCAATCCGGCTCTTGAACCATCACTTCATGCCCGCAAGCCACCCGTTCCATCTGCCAGCCTGGGGTGTTTTCAAGTCGCGCTTCGATCGCACCAAAAGGTGAGGGGTCGTAGCCCGCGGCGCGGATGTACACGGCCTTGCGCACATGCTCCCAAGGCCGGTCATGTTCCAGGGCTTGCAGCATGCAAGCGGCGGGTTGGTCACTGGTGCGCCGGTCGACCCAGGCTTGGTCTTCGGGTGATGTGATTTTCCAAGACGCCGCACTGGGGGCGGGAATGCGCCAATGGGATTCAAACGCCAATCGCGCCTTTTCACGCCGATCTGGCGGCATGGCATCCACCAGGCTTTGGTGGGGCTCTGGCACAAACGCATCCAAAAAAACCATGGCGTCGATGCGGCTGCGCAGGTCTTCGGCCACGCCGGTGATCACCATGCCACCATAGCTGTGGCCGCACAAAACAACGTCTTCCAGCTCTTCAGACTGAATCAGGCCGACCACGTCTTGCACATGAGTCATCAAATTGACCTCGGGGGTGAGCAGGTGGGCCCGATCTGCCAAGCCCGTCAATGTGGGTGTGAAAACCCGGTGACCCGCAGCCATCAGCCGGTCACTGACCCGGCGCCAGCACCAGCCCCCATGCCAGGCCCCATGAACCAGCACAAAATTGCATGCCTTCTCATGGGTCTGGTTGATGGACATCCTGGGCGCTCAATGGCTCAAAATCTTCGACAAGAACTCTTGCGCCCGCGCACTGCGAGGCGCCCCGAAAAACTCGTCGCGGGTACAGTCTTCCACGATCTTGCCTTGGTCCATGAAGATGACGCGGTGGGCTACTTTGCGGGCGAAGCCCATTTCGTGGGTGACGACCATCATGGTCATGCCTTCTGAGGCCAGTTGCACCATCACATCCAACACTTCGCTGACCATCTCAGGGTCCAGCGCTGAGGTGGGTTCGTCAAACAGCATGGCCACTGGGTCCATGGCCAAGGCGCGGGCGATGGCCACGCGTTGCTGCTGACCGCCCGACAACTGCCCTGGGAACTTGCTGGCATGCTCGGACAAGCCCACGCGATCCAACAAACCCAGGGCCTTTTCCCGCGCTTGCTCTGCCGATCGGCCCAATACTTTGAGCTGACCCAGGGTCAAGTTCTCGGTCACGCTCAGGTGTGGAAAAAGTTCAAAGTGCTGAAACACCATGCCAATGCGCGCGCGCAGTTGCGGTAAGTTGGTGGCCGCATCGCCCACCGACAGGCCGTCCATGTGGATGCTGCCTTTCTGAAACGGTTCCAAACCGTTGGCGCACTTGATCAGGGTGGACTTGCCCGATCCTGATGGACCGCACACCACCACCACTTCACCCTTGTTGACCTGGGTGCTGCACTGGTCAAGCACTTGAAAGTCTCCGTACCATTTGCTCACGTTTTGAAAGTGGAGGGTTGCAGGCATGGTTTTCTTTCAGCGGATGATGGCGGTGCGCGCCTGCAAGCGGCGCACACCCCAAGAGGCGAGGGAGCAAATCACAAAGTACACCAAGGCGGCAAAGGTGTACATCTCCAAAAGTCGGCTGTCGCGGTTGGCCACTTTGCTGGCCGCACCCAAAAAGTCGGTGCTCGAAATCACATAGACCAGCGAGGTGTCTTGAAACAAGATGATGGTCTGGGTCATCAGCACCGGCAGCATGTTGCGAAACGCTTGCGGCAACACCACATATGTCATGGCTTGGCGGTAATTCAGGCCAATGGCGTAGGCCGCAGAGATTTGCCCACTCGGAATGGACTGTATGCCCGCGCGCATGATCTCGCAAAAGAAGGCCGCCTCAAACAGGGTGAAGGTGATCAAGGCGCTGGCAAATGCCCCCACCTTGATGGGATCTTTGCTGCCCAATATCCAAGCACCCAACCAGGGCACCAAGAAAAAGAACCAGAAAATCACCAGCACCAATGGCAGCGATCGCAGGAGGTT
>CAMDLJ010000092.1 GCA_945901665.1 Bordetella parapertussis
CAGCAGCATGGACAACTCATCCATCACGCAACCGAGCAGCACGTAAAGCACCAAAACCATGATGACGATGCTCAGGTCAGGGATGGGCAAGTGGGTGACCCATTCGGCAATGAGCTTGGGCATTTCGGTCAGTGCCAAGGTGGCGTTCATCATGTCCGCCCCCAAGAAAATCATGAACACCATGGCGGTGGTGTCAGCGGTGCTGAGCAAAGCGTTTTTCAAACCCTCGGCATTGAGTTCGCGCTTGAACAGGCCCGCCAGCAAGGTCATGGCAGCGCCCACGGCCGCGCCTTCGGTGGGTGAGAACACGCCGCCGTAAATGCCGCCAAACACCACCGCAAACACCAGGGCAATGGGCCACACACCGCCTAAGGCCGCCCACTTTTCGCGCCCTGTGGTTTTGGCCGTGGGCGGGGCCAGGTCGGGTTTGAAGTGCACTGTGAGCGCCACCACCACGATATAGCCGAGCATGGCCAAAATGCCCGGCACCATGGCTGCAGCAAACAACTTGGCGATGTTTTGCTCGGTCAAGATGGCATACACCACCAGGGGCACCGAAGGGGGAATCAAGATACCCAATGTGCCACCCGTGGCCAGGGTGGCTGTGGCCAAGCGTCCGCTGTAGCCATGGTTTTTCATGTGCGGGTAGGCCACTTGGGTGATGGTGGCCGATGTCGCCACCGAAGAACCGCACACCGCGCCAAAGGCCCCAGCTGAAAGCAAAGAGGCCATGGCCAAACCGCCGCGCACATGGCCCACCAGGGCTGAGGCGGCCTTGAACAGGTCGCGGCTCAATCCGCCTTGGGAAGCAAACTGGCCCATCAACAAAAACAAGGGGATGACGCTGAGTTCATACACCGTCAAGCGCGCCACTGCATTGCCTTTGAGAAAGTTCAAAGTGGCCGCGCTGTCGGTCATCAGCCAATAGCCAAACACACCAGGAATGAACATGGCCGCCGCAATCGGCATGCGCACCGCCATCAGCACGATCATGGCCAAAAACATCACCAAACCCACTTGGGTGGCCCAGGCGCTCATGCGGCTTGCTCGCTCAAGGGTTGGGTCCAATGGTCAATGGTTTGCGCCAGCGCGATCAAGGCGCTCAGGCCCAAACCCGGTGCGAGCGAGGCATAGGCCCACCACATGGGCAAGCTGATGATCATGGTGGTCTCGCCGGCTTCACGCACAGAGATGGCGCCCACCGAGGTGCGCCAAGCCAAAAAGCCATACATCACGGCCAGGGCCAAGCACCCCACGGAGTCCATGAAACGCAAACTTTGGGCAGAACTTTTTTGGGTGAAAAAGTCCACCAGAATGTGCCCGCGCTGGGTTTGGCACCAGGGCAGGCACATGGAGATGGCCAAGGCAATGCCCATTTGGGTCAACTCCACATCCCCTGGGATGGGGGTTTGGAGGAAAGCCCGCATGAACACACTGGTGAAGGTCATGAAGCCAGTGAGCAGGGCCAAGCCCGCACCGATCACGCCAAACCAGCGGCTCAAAGGAGTGAACCAATGGGCCATGTCAAACGCACACCAACAACTGTTTGGGCGTCCCTGCCACCATCACTTGGTGGTGCTGTGCTTTTTGATCAGGTCTTTGGCGTCTTGCAGCATTTGCTTGCCGGGCAGGCCTTTTTTGTCCATGTCGCTGACCCACTCGTCGTACAGGGGGGCGGAGGCCTGGATCCACTTGTCGGTTTCAGCCGGTGTGACTTTGATGAAGGTGTTGCCCCGGTCGGCAGCGGCTTTGCGGCCCACTGCGGTCGCCTCGTCCCAGTAGCGGCCAATGGTGCGCGACAAGGCGATGCCGCTGTTTTTGTCGATGATGCGCTTGAGGTCAGCGGGCAAGCTGTCGTACTTGGCTTGGTTCATCGCAAAAATAAATCCGGCGGTGAACAAGGAGGGGCGGCTGGCTTCGACTTCAGTGTGGAACTTGCTCACCTCTTGCAACTTGAACGAGGGGATGATTTCCCAAGCGGTCAAAAAGCCGTCGACTGTGCCCTTGGTCATGGCGTCGGCCACGGCCGGAATGGGCATGCCCACCGGGGTGGCACCCAAGCGCGCGAGCAATTTGCTGGACTGGCGGCTGGCCGCGCGGATCTTCAAGCCCTTGAAGTCTTCCATGGCGCGCACCGGTTTGTTGGAGGTGCTGATGAAGCCTTCGTCATGCACCCAGGTGGCCAAAATTTTGGTGCCGGGAAACTCTTTGGTGGCGTATTTGTTGTAGTACTCCCAAGCCGCAGCAGAGGCCACGTCGGCGGTGTTGGTCATGAAAGGCAACTCAAAAGCCTCCATGATGGGGAAGCGTCCGGGGGTGTAGCCGGGCAAGGTGATGGTCAAGTCGTCCACACCGTCTTTGACCCGGTCCACCAACTGGCCTGGGGTGCCGCCGCCGGACATGGCTGGCAAGATTTGGCAGCGCATGCGGTTGTTGCTTTCTTTGGCAATGGTGTCGCACCAAGGCACGGTCACACGGGTGTGGCCCATGGCCACCGTGGGCCAAATGTGGTGGAACTTGAACACCACTTCGTCGGCCAAAGCCACATTGGACATAGCACCAAACAATGCGCCCACGAGGGCCGCTGTGCGAAGCTGGGTAGGTAATTTCATTCGGGTCTCCAAATCATGTCAAACAAATTAAATTGCGTTGGGGGCCGCGCATTCTATCCACGCGCAACGCCAGTCGCTGCCCCGAGGGCAAAGCCACACAGACCGGGAATTTCTTCGTGCCGCACCCAAGGGTAAACACCAGATTTCGGCGTTCTGACCAAGCGGCGTGGAAATAATCACTAAGATCGCGGGCATCTTTTGAACCAGGAAGCTTTTGATGTTGAAAATCCCCGCCCGCCACGACCACGTTGGCAGCTTTTTGCGCCCCGAATACCTGTTGCAAGCCCGCGGCCAAAAGGCCAAAGGCGAGATCAATGCCGAACAGCTGCGCGCGGTGGAAGACAAAGCCATTACCGAAATCGTGCGCTTTCAAGAGAGCGTGGGCCTCAAAGCCATCACCGATGGCGAATTTCGCCGCACCTACTTTCACATCGACTTTTTAGAGCAACTCGGTGGCGTGGCCACCGACATCCCGGTGTCGGTGCTGAACCCCGATGGCACGCAAGAGCCGGCCCCCCCAGCCATCCGCGTGGTGGGCACAATCACCCACGACAAATGCATCCAAGGGGCCGATTACGACTTCCTCAAGTCACAGGTGAGCGCCGGCCACACACCCAAGGTGACCATCCCCTCGCCCACCATGCTGCACTTTCGCGGCGGGCGCGGCGGCATCAGCAAAACCGCCTACCCCGAGCTCGACCCGGTGTTCTACGACGACGTGGCCAAAGCCTATGGCGATGAGTTGCGTTCCCTCGCCGCTGCCGGCTGCACCTATGTGCAAATGGACGACACCAACCTCGCCTACCTGTGCGACGACAAAATGCGCGAAGCCGCGCGCCTGCGCGGTGACGACCCCAATGAGCTGCCGCATCGTTACGCCGCCTTCATCAACAAAGTGGTGGCGCAAAAGCCCGCCGGCATGACCTTGGCCATGCACCTGTGCCGGGGCAACTTCAAAAGCCACCACTTTGCCGCTGGCAACTATGAGCCCGTGGCCGAGGCGCTGCTGTCCGAGATGGACATCGACGCCTACTTCTTGGAGTACGACGACGACCGCAGCGGCGACTTCCGCCCCTTGCGCTTCCTTCCCAAAGGCAAGCTGGTGGTATTGGGCCTGGTGACCACCAAGTTTGGTGCCATGGAGAGCAAAGACAGCTTGAAGCGGCGCATCGACGAGGCCGCGAAATTCGCACCCATGGACCAGCTGGCTTTGTCACCCCAGTGCGGCTTTTCCAGCACCGTGCACGGCAACAACATCGCGGTGGAAGACCAGCGCAACAAACTGCGCTTGGTCATTGAAACAGCGCAAGAGGTGTGGGGCGAAAACTGAAGCCCCGGGAGGGCGATACACAATGGTCAAACGATGGATGCGTTTGACCAAGGGTTGACCACCTCCAACCCCAAGCCCTCAAAATCCCGCGCGTTGCGGGTGACCATTCGCAAACCGTGTACCAAGGCTGTGGCGGCCAGCAAGCTGTCAATCGCTGGAATGGGTCGCCCGGCTGCGGCCATCAACTGTCCCCAACGTTCGGCCACCGATCCATCCACACTTAAAACGCGGCCAACAAAAAAAGCGGCCAGTTCTGTTTGCACCCAGTCTGAAAGCAGCAAACGTCTGTCAGGGTCTTTCACGCCGTCAATGCCTTTGCGCAACTCACCCAGGGTTAAGACACTCAAATAGAGGGAGGCGGCAGGTCGTTTGGCAAACCAAGCAGACACGCCAGGGTCAGGCGTTTTGCGCCGCAACTCAGACAACACATTGGTGTCGAGCAAATAACTCATAGGGACACATCGCGGGTGGGGCTGGTATCGCGATCCCATTGAACATCGGTCGCATCAAAAAGTGGCGAACTTTGCATCAACGCTTCCAAGCCTTGCGCGTTGCCCGTCAATCGGTCGTACATGATTTGTGAAACCACCACCGCCACCGAATGTCCATGATGGGTGATGTATTGAGGACCTTCGCTTTCAGCGCATTTGACCAGCTCGGACAAACGGGCCTTGGCCTCTTGCATTTGCCATGCGTTCATAGGGCACCTCACCTTCCACAATCTAACCAGACAGGTCAGAATATAGCATTTTTTAACATATGGTGAAAGTATTGGCCCATAAATCCAGCAGGTCAGCTTATCTTGGCCCACTGCGGAAAGTAGCGTTTGACCACCTCGCCCTCAAAACTCAGGGCATGGCAACCGTTGAGGGCCGAGGACTGGGTTTGTCCGCCTTGGGCTTTGGCCTGGGGGTCCTCGTCGGCACGTGACCACAGGATTTGATAAGCGGTGGTGGCCATGACCGGCAACAGTTCGGTCATGTGGGTGCAGCCCAGCACCCCCTTGAACAAGCGCTTGACTGCCAGGTTAAACCCTGGCTCGATGCGCAGGCCGACCAGTTGTTGGTAACGCGGCCCGATCTCGCCGCACAGCCCGTAGGGCGCGGCCAGGGTTTGAAAGGTGACGGCGTGAATCAGGCGCTCACGGTCGATGGTCAAGCACAGCTTCATCAAGTGGATGGGCTCGCCAGCGGCCACGGGCTTGGTGCGCAATTGCAAATCATGCGGTTTGGTGTCTGTCAGGGTGCCTTCGATGTCAACCAGGCCGTCGTCGCGCTCAAAGCCTTGGCATTGGATGGTTCGCAGGTGGACAGGTTTGCGCTGCACAGGTGCGGCTGCGGGCGGACGGGTTTCGGGGACAACAGACATGGCGGGCCAAGAAGCGTAAAGGCCAAGCATAACAAGGCATTCGACCTGGCAGGATGGGTGAGGTGATGACCAAGCCCATGGACCCCTGGGAACCCATGTTTGAACCCAGATAGCGGCCGCGCAACGGCACCTTGTCAAAAGCCCCTTGCGACAGCGTCAAGTGATGGGCGCGGGGTTAAAAAGCACGAGGTCGTTTTTCAGGCCCCAGAGCTCGGCCCAGGTTTTGCGCCCGCTGGCCACGGCCAGCATCAACTCGAACATCTCCCAGCCGACTTGCTCAATGCTGGCCTCGCCGGTGGCGATGCGACCCGCGTTGACATCCATCAGGTCGTGCCAGCGGCGCGCCAAATCGTTGCGCGTGGCCACTTTGATCACCGGCACCGGTGCCAGGCCATAGGGCGTGCCGCGCCCCGTGGTGAAAATGTGCAGGTTCATGCCGGCCGCCACTTGAAGGGTGCCGCAAATGAAGTCGCTGGCGGGTGTGGCGGCATAAATCAACCCTTTTTGGTGCAGCTTTTCACCCGGCGCGAGCACGCCCGATATGGGCGCGCTGCCCGACTTGACGATGGAGCCCATGGCTTTTTCCACGATGTTGGACAACCCACCCAGCTTGTTGCCCGGCGTGGTGTTGGCGCTGCGGTCCACCGAGCCGCGCTGCAAATACGCGTCGTACCAGGCCATCTCGCGGATCATGGCGTCGGCCACGGCGGGGCTGGCCGCACGGGCGGTCAACTGGGCGATACCGTCGCGCACCTCGGTCACTTCAGAGAACATCACCGATGCGCCGGCTCGAACCAACAAGTCGGTGGCAAAGCCCACCGCTGGATTGGCGGTCACACCCGACAAGGCATCACTGCCACCGCATTGCACGCCCACCACCAACGCTGAAGCCGGGCAGGTTTCGCGCCTTCGCAGGTTGAGCCGCTCCAGGTGCACACGGGCTTGGCGCAAGATGCTGGCTATCATGCTCATGAAACCCACATGGCCCTCGTCTTGCAAGCACACCACATCCAACACAGAGTTATCCGCAGATGAACGTGCATCGACCAAGGGGATGCTGCCCGGCGGCAACAGGCGATCTGGCTGGAGCTTTTCACAACCCAAGCTGACCACCATCACCTCGCCACCAAAGTTGGGGTTCAGGCTGATGTGGCGCAGAGTGCGGATGGGGATGACGGCATCAGGCGCATCTATCGCCACGCCACAACCATAGCTGTGCGACAGGCCCACCACATCGTCCACATGGGGGAAAAGCGGCAACAACTCTTGGCGGATGCGCTGCACTGCAAACTCCACCACACCACTCACGCATTGCACGGTGGTGGTGATGGCCAAGATATTGCGGGTGCCCACACTGCCATCGGGATTGCGGTAGCCCTCAAAGGTGTAGCCCGATAAAGGGGCCCAGTCGGGTGCTGTCGCAGTGGCTTTGGGCAAATCATCCAAGCCGCAGGCATCGGGCATGTGCAGCACACGCTCATGCACCCAACTGCCCGCAGGCAAGTCACGCGCGGCATGGCCAATCACCACGTTGTAGCGGCGCACCGGCGCACCAGCGGGCACATCGACCAAGGCCACCTTGTGACCTTGGGGCACTTTGTCGCGCAATACCAGGCCCGCACCGGGGCCGTTGTCGGGCAAAAGGGTGCCAGCCGCCAAGCCACCATCGTTGGCCACGATGGCCACGTTGTCGCTGGGGTGCATGGCAATCAACAAAGCTTGGGCGGGGGTGCTCATGGGTGTGATGCGTCTTTCAAGGCTGCAAAGTTCGGGTGGCTGTGCGCCAGCGCGAGGCATCAGGGGCATTGACCGCCCCTTCAGGGACCAGGCCTTGCAACAGGGCCCGGGCTTGGGCCACGGTCTCCAGGGCTTGGTGTTCGGTGGCTGGCGGCGTGAGGCCGCCGATGTGCGGCGTGGCAATCACCTGGGGGTGTCGGGCCAAATCCAAGCTCGGTGTTTGGTCCGGGCCACGGCCCACGTCCAATGCCGCACCTGCCAAAGGGCCATGGTCCAGCGCATGGCGCAACGCATCTTCATCAACCAAGTTGCCGCGCGCGGCATTGATGAACCAAGCGCCTGGCTTCATTTGGGCAAACGCGTTGGCATTGAAGAGGTTTTCAGTTTCAGCAGTGGCCGGGGCCAAACACACCACGTGGTCGCTGTCGCTGAGCAAGCGCTCCCATGACACCAAGGAAACCCCTGCTTCAGCGGTTTGCACGTGGGGGTCGTGCACGAGCACCTGCATCCCAAAGGCTTGGGCCAAGGTGCAGACCTGGCGGCCAATGTGGCCATACCCGACCACGCCCAAAGTGGCGTCTCGGAGTTCTTTGCCCATCAGGGCTGGGGCCTCGTGGCCCGCTTGGTATTGCATGCGCGCCAAACTGATGTGGCGCGAGGCGTCGATCATCACGCCCATCACCCACTCGGTCACCGCCGTGCCAAACCCGGGGGTGGCGCGGGTCACCATGATGCCTTGGTGCGATGCGGCGGCCACGTCGATGGTGCGAATGTCCATCGCACAGCGGCACACCGCCCACAGCTGCGGCAAGGCGGCGAACACCGCCGCGTCAAACGGGGTTTGGCGGTAAGCGATGATGATGTCGCAACCCTGGGCGGCGGTGACCAAATCAGACCCCTGCCAATCTTGGTCGCTGGGGTTGAGCCGCACCTGGGCGATTTCACGCAATTGGCACAACGCACGCTCGCCAAAATAAGTGGATAAGCGCGAGGCTGGGTGGGTGACCAAAACTGTGGCCATCAGTGGCCTACTTCATCAGCCCCGGCAGCCACAAAGATATGGCCGGCACATAGGTGACCAGCAGCAAGGCGATGCACATGGCGCCATAAAAAGGCCATAGCTCTTTGGAGACTTGCTCCATCGTTACTTTGCCCACCGCACATCCCACAAACAAGGTCGGCCCCACTGGCGGGGTGATCAGGCCAATGCCCAGGTTGAGAATCATGATCATGCCAAAATGCACCGGGTCAATGCCCAACTTGGCAATCACCGGCATGAAGATGGGCGTGCAAATGAGCAGCATGGGCGCCAAATCCATGAAGGTGCCCAGCAACAGCAGCAGCAAGTTGACCAAAAACAAAAACACATATTTGTTGTCGGAGATGCTCAAAAAGAACATGGTGATCTTGGCAGGTATTTTCATCAAGGTCATCATGTAGCCAAAGGCCACTGAAAAGCCAATCAGCATCATCACCATGGACACAGTTTTGACCACCCGGTGCACCATGCGCGGCAACTCACTCCACTTGTAATCGCGGTAGACCAAGAAGGTGACCAAAAATGCATACA
>CAMDLJ010000093.1 GCA_945901665.1 Bordetella parapertussis
CAACCGGAGGAGGAGGCCAAGGCCCTGATCCTGAAGGCACGCGAACATTGGTTCGCAGGTCAAGAGTAATGGTCATGGAGAGGAAAACCACAAATGTCCAGTACGACGGTTGCCGAGTTTGCCAACGAACTCAAAAAATCCACCAGCACATTGATCGAGCAATTGCGCTTGGCCGGTGTTGAAAAATCCACCCCCAACGATGCCCTCACCGATGGTGACAAGCAAAAACTATTGAGCCACCTCAAAGCCAGCCACGGCACGGAGTCACCCGAGCGCAAAAAAATCACCTTGGTCAAAAAATCCACCAGTGAGATCAAACAAGCCGATGCCACCGGCAAAGCCCGCACCATTCAAGTCGAGGTGCGCAAAAAGCGCACTTTCATCAAGCGTGATGATGGCCCCGAGACCCCAGAGACACCTGCCCCCGTTGAAGTGGTGCGCCCAGTGCCGCCACCTGCTTCCGTGGCACCGGCCATCGATGAAGCTGAAATGCAGCGCCGTGAACAAGATGCATTGCGCCAAGCAGAGCTGATCCGCCGCCAAGAAGCTGAAATATCGGCCAAGCGCGAAGCTGCTGAAGCACGGTCTTTGGCCGCCAAACTAGCCCAACAAGAACCCACGCCTGAAGCGCATGTGGCTGAACCTGTGGCTGAACCTGTGGCTGAGCCCGTGAACGAACAGGCCGCCGAACCTGCGCCAGTGGTTGAGCCGCCTGTGGTTTTGACCGCCGCTGAAAAGGCCCAACAAGCTGCAGACACGGCACTGGAAGCGAGCAAGTCCAGCGACGAGCGACGCAAAAAAGCCTTGGCCGAGGCTGAGGCCATTCGCACCATGATGAATGCGCCCAAGCGGGTGTTGGTGGCCAAGAAGCCCGATGAGCCCAAACCCGCTGAAGCGGCTGGTGCCAAAAAAGGAACCTTGCACAAACCCGCCGTGGGCACGGTCAAACCTGCCGTGGCCAAACCGGCTGGTACCGATGCCACCGCGCCCAAAGAAGGACAAAAAGAGCTCAAGAGCGCCAAATTGTCGTCAAGCTGGGCCGATGACCAAAGCAAGAAAAAAGAAATCAAGACCCGCGGCGACAGCAACACCGGCGTGGGGCGCAACAGTTGGCGTGGGGGTCCTCGGGCACGCAACCGTGACCGTGATCGCGATGACCAACCCCAAGTCTCTGCACCCGTTGAACAGCGCATCATTGAAGTCCATGTGCCCGAGACCATCACCGTGGCTGAGTTGGCACACAAAATGGCGATCAAGGCTTCTGAGGTCATCAAGCAATTGATGAAACTCGGTCAAATGGTCACCATCAACCAACCTTTGGACCAAGACACTGCCATGATCGTGGTGGAAGAGATGGGTCACAAAGCCATCGTCGCAGCCCTGGACGACCCGGAGGCCTTCACCGATGAAGAGGACTCCGCCACCCAATCAGAGTCTTTGCCCCGTGCCCCTGTGGTCACTGTCATGGGCCACGTCGACCACGGCAAAACCTCATTGCTGGACCGGATCCGCCAAGCCCGTGTGGCAGCGGGCGAGGCCGGCGGTATCACCCAGCACATTGGTGCGTATCACGTCCAAACACCGCGTGGCATGATTTCCTTTTTGGATACCCCTGGTCACGAGGCCTTCACCGCCATGCGTGCCCGCGGTGCCCAGGCCACTGACATCGTGATTTTGGTGGTGGCCGCCGATGACGGCGTGATGCCGCAAACCCGAGAAGCCATCAAACACGCCAAAGCGGCGGGTGTGCCGATCGTGGTGGCCCTCAACAAAATGGACAAGCCAGACGCCAACCCCGATCGCGTCAAAGGCGAATTGGTCACCGAAGAGGTGGTGCCCGAAGAGTTTGGCGGCGATTCACCCTTTGTGTCGGTATCGGCCAAAACCGGTGATGGCATCGACCAACTGCTGGAGCAAGTGTTGCTTCAAGCAGAAATTCTGGAGCTCAAGGCCCCCATTGATGCCATGGCCAAGGGCCTGGTGATTGAAGCCAAGCTGGACAAAGGGCGTGGACCGGTGGCGACCATTCTGGTGCAATCGGGCACCTTGAACGTTGGCGACGTGGTGTTGGCCGGTCAAACTTTTGGCCGTGTTCGTGCCATGCTCGACGAAAACGGTAAAACGATCAAATCGGCGGGCCCCTCCATTCCGGTGGAGATTCAAGGTCTCACCGAAGTGCCCCAGGCGGGTGACGAATTCATGGTCATGGCTGATGAACGCCGGGCCCGTGAAATCGCCACGTACCGGGCTGGTAAATTTCGCCACACCAAATTGGCCAAGCAACAAGCCGCCAAGTTGGAGAACATGTTCACCGACATGGCCGCTGGCGACGTCAAGATGTTGCCCATCATTGTCAAGGCCGATGTGCAAGGCTCGCAAGAGGCTTTGGCGACTTCCTTGCTCAAGCTCTCGACAGAAGAAGTCAAGGTGCAAATCGTTTATGCCGCTGTGGGTGGCATCAGCGAAAGCGACATCAATTTGGCCATTGCGTCCAAAGCTGTGGTGATTGGTTTTAACACCCGAGCCGACGCCGGTGCCCGCAAGGTGGCCGAGGGCAACGGTGTGGACATCCGTTACTACAACATCATTTACGATGCGGTCGACGACCTCAAAGCCGCCATGTCAGGCATGTTGACACCCGACAAAAAAGAAGAAATTTTGGGCACCGCCGAAATTCGCGAGGTGTTCAAAGTCAGCAAAATCGGCTCGATCGCCGGTTGCATGGTCACCGCTGGTTTGGTGCGGCGCAGTGCACGCCTTCGCTTGTTGCGCGACAACGTGGTCATCTTCACGGGCGAGTTGGAAAGCCTCAAGCGTTTCAAGGACGATGCGCGCGAGGTCAAAGAGGGCTTTGAGTGCGGCTTGAACATCAAAGGCTACAACGACATTTCCAAGGGCGATCTGATTGAGTTCTTCGAAATCAAAGAAGTGGCCCGGGTTCTGTGACGCTCAGGCGTCATAGAACATGATTTCGCAATCAGCTTGTGGCAACCAAAAAGTCATCTTTGCCCCACCGTGGTTTTCGGGTGGCCGATCAAATCCAGCGGGATTTGACGGGCTTGATCGCCCGCGAACTCAAAGACCCGCGGGTGGGCATGGTGACCATCAATGCGGTGGAAGTCACGCCCGACTATGCGCATGCCAAAGTGTTCTTCAGTTGTTTGGGAAATGACGCTGCATTGGCCACCGAGGGCCTCAATCAAGCAGCGGGTTTTTTGCGCAGTGGTTTGTTCAAGAAACTGCACATCCACACGGTGCCCACCTTGCACTTTGTGTACGACCGAACCACTGAAAAAGCAGCCGATATGAACGCCTTGATTGCCAAGGCTGTTTCCTCTCGGGCCAAAGAGGACTGACCATGAACGCGCCACGCACCAGGGTGCAGCGGCGCCCTGTGCATGGGCTGCTGCTGTTGGACAAGCCATTGGGCATGTCGAGTAATAACGCCTTGCAAAAAGCCAAATACCTCTTGCGGGCTGAAAAAGCCGGCCACACCGGCACCCTGGACCCATTGGCCAGCGGCGTATTGCCCTTGTGTTTTGGCGCGGCCACCAAGTTTTCGCAAATCCACCTCGATGCCGACAAAGCCTATGAAGCGGTGGCCAAAATGGGCCAAACCACCAGCACCGCAGACGCCGAGGGCGAGGTGTTGACCCAGCGCGAAGCGACTTTTACGCTCGCCGATCTGGCGCAGGTGGCGCTGGCCCTGAGCGGTCCCATTCAACAAACGCCGCCCATGCACAGTGCCCTGAAGAAAGACGGCAAAGCCCTGTACGAATACGCCCGCGAGGGTGTGACCGTGGAGCGGGTGCCACGCACCATCACCATCCATGCTTTGCGCCTGGAAGAAATTGAACCCCAAGACGGTTCGCGCTGTGTGCGCATGTGGGTGGACTGCAGCAAGGGAACCTATATCCGTACGCTGGCCGAAGACATGGGCAAGGCCCTGGGATGCGGCGCGCATTTGATCAGCCTGCGCCGCACCCGCAGCGGCCCCTTTGGGGAGGCCGATTGCGTCACCCTTGAACAATTGGAGGCCATGGACGAGGACCAACGCCAGGCCCTTGTGCGCCCCGTGGACAGCTTGTTACAAGGTCATCATCCCATCACATTGGCGCCGCATGATTCAGGGCGCTTCTTGAGTGGCTTGCGCCGGCGAGGGGCATGGCCTGATTGCGAGCATGTATCTGTTTATGGACAAGACCCCCACAGCCTTTTGGGCACGGCCCATGTCAAAGCCGGTGAGCTGATTCCCACCCGATTGCTCAGCCCGCTAGAAATCAAATCCCTTTTGGAGAACCCTGCATGACTCAACAAATTCGCAACATCGCCATCATCGCCCACGTGGACCATGGCAAAACCACCCTGGTGGATCAATTGCTCCGCCAATCGGGCACCTTCAGGGCGAATGAAAAAATCACCGAACGGGTGATGGACAACAACGATTTGGAAAAAGAGCGTGGCATCACCATCTTGGCCAAAAACTGCGCGGTGAGCTGGAAGGGTACCCACATCAATATCGTCGACACCCCCGGGCACGCCGACTTTGGCGGCGAAGTCGAACGCGCTTTGTCCATGGTCGATGGGGTGGTTCTGTTGATCGATGCGGTCGAAGGCCCCATGCCGCAAACCCGCTTTGTCACCAAAAAGGCCTTGGCCTTGGGCTTGAAGCCGATTGTGGTGGTCAACAAAGTGGACCGCCCCGGCTCGCGCCCCGATTACGTGATCAATGCCGCTTTTGACTTGTTTGACAAGCTCGGCGCCAGTGAAGACCAATTGGACTTTCCTGTGGTCTACGCCTCTGGCTTGAATGGCTGGGCCAGCATGACCGAAGGAACACCCGGCGAGCAATGGGGGCCTGATTTGGGCGCCTTGTTTGACACGGTTCTGAATCACGTTCCTGCCCATGCTGGCGACCCCAACGCGCCTTTGCAGTTGCAAATCAGCTCGCTGGATTATTCGAGCTATGTGGGTCGCATTGGCGTGGGCCGCATCAATGCGGGCACCATCCGCCCCAACCAAGAGGTGTTGGTGATGCAAGGGCCGGACCACTCCTTGGGCAAAGCCAAATTGCTTCAATTGCTCAAATTCGAAGGGCTGGAGCGCGTGCAAGCCACCGAGGCAGGACCTGGCGACATCGTCTTGGTCAATGGCATTGAGCAGGTCAATATTGGCGTGACCCTGACCGACCCCCAGTCACCCGCACCTTTGCCCATGCTCAAAATCGATGAGCCCACCCTGACCATGAATTTTTGCGTCAACAACTCGCCCCTGGCAGGCCGAGAGGGCAAGTTTGTGACCAGCCGCCAATTGCGCGACCGTTTGGACAAAGAGCTGCAAGCCAACGTGGCCTTGCGGGTGCAAGACACCAACGAAGACGGGATTTACGAGGTGTCTGGTCGTGGTGAATTGCACTTGACCATTTTGTTGGAAAACATGCGCCGCGAGGGTTATGAACTGGCCGTGTCCAAACCCCGTGTGGTTTACAAAGAGGTCAATGGCGAGCGCCACGAGCCCATTGAAATGCTCACCGTTGACCTGGAAGAGGGTCACCAAGGCGGTGTGATGCAAGCCTTGGGCGAGCGCAAAGCCGAGTTGGCCAATATGGAGCCCGATGGCCGGGGCCGGGTTCGCTTGGAGTACCGCATACCGGCACGTGGTTTGATTGGTTTTCAAAACGAGTTTCTCAACCTGACCCGTGGCACTGGTTTGGCCAGCAACATCTTTGATGGCTACGAGGCATACCGGGGTGAAATCGCCAGCCGCAAAAACGGCGTGTTGATCAGCATGGACGACGGCGAAATCGTCACCTACGCTTTGGGCAAGCTCGATGACCGTGGTCGCATGTTTGTGCGCCACGGCGATCCCGTGTATGAGGGCATGATCGTGGGCATCCACAGCCGCGACAACGATTTGGTGGTCAATGCGGTGCGTCAAAAGCAGTTGACCAACTTCCGTGTGTCGGGCAAAGAAGACGCCATCAAGATCACCCCCCCGATTGAGCTGACCCTGGAATACGCGGTCGAGTTCATCGAGGACGATGAGTTGGTGGAAATCACCCCGAAAAGCATTCGTTTGCGCAAGCGCCATCTCAAGGAGCATGACCGCAAGCGCGCCAGCCGCACCGGGGCCTGAACATGTTGGCCCGTCTTAGCCATGGGCAAGCGGTGGGCTTGATGGTGGCCAACGCCGCCATGTGGTCCATCGCTGGCGTGGTCACGCGCCAGCTGGAGAGCGCCCAAAGCTTTGAAATCACCTTTTGGCGCAGCCTCTTTACAGTGTTGTCGTTGCTGGTTTTGTTGCCCTTGACCCAAGGGCGCTCTGTATTCAAAGACATGCGCCAGGGCGGCTCGTCGTTGTGGCTGTCGGGGCTGTGTTGGTCGGTGATGTTCACCGCCTTCATGCTCGCCCTGACCATGACCACCGTGGCCAATGTGCTCATCACCATGGCCATGGGCCCTTTTTTCACAGCGCTGGTGGCCCGCGTGGTGCTGGGCCAGCGCATCGATGCACGCACCGCTGTGGCCATTGTGATGGCTGGGTTGGGCATCGCCTGGATGTTTGGTGCCGAGGTGGCCACGCAAGGTTGGCTGGGTTTTGTCGTGGCTTTGTGCGTGCCTCTGGCCGCTGCCGTCAATTGGACGGTGGTTCAGCGTGCCGCGGTTCGCGGTCTGTCGGTGGACTTGGCCCCTGGGGTATTGATCGGTGCCACCATCTCGTGTTTGGTGACCCTGCCCATGTCCATGCCGTTTCAGGCCGTGGCCACTGACGTGGCGTGGCTGGCCTTGCTGGGCGTGGTGCAACTGGCCATCCCGTGCCTGTTGTCGGTGGCTTGCGCCAGGGTATTGAAAGCCCCCGAGGTGTCCCTGCTGGCCTTGCTCGAAGTCGTGTTTGGCATTTTCTTGGCTTGGTGGGGTGCTGGTGAGGCACCCAGCTCGTCTGTATTGTTGGGTGGCTTGCTGGTGTTGGGGGCCTTATTGGCGCACCAAGGTTTGGCCTGGCGCGAGCGCCAAAATTCATCCCCACCGAATTGAAAGGATAGGCACATGTCTGAAGTTGTGTGTGAAATCAAATCTGGCGTGGGCTTGATCACCTTGAACCGCCCCAAGGCCTTGAACGCCTTGTCCTTGTCCATGGTTCGCGATCTGACGGCATGCCTGCTGGCGTGGCGTGACAAGACCGATGTGCTGGCGGTGGCCATTCGCGGCAGCCACAAAGAAGGGGTATTTGGTCACTTTTGTGCGGGCGGTGATATTCGTTTTTTTCACCAAGCGGCATTGGCCGGTGACCCGTCCTTGGAAGACTTTTTCACCGAGGAATACACCCTCAACCATTTGATCCACACCTACCCCAAACCCTACATCGCCTTCATGGATGGCATCGTCATGGGTGGCGGCATGGGCTTGTCCCAAGGGGCGGCGTTTCGCTTGGTCACCGAGCGCACCCAAATGGCCATGCCAGAAACCCACATTGGTTTGTTCCCAGACGTGGGCGGGGGATTTTTTCTCAGCCGGCTGGCGGGAGCCACGGGTGAGTTTTTGGGTTTGACCGGTCAAGCCCTTGGCGCAGCCGAGGCCGTGGCCGTGGGCTTGGCCGATGGGCAAGCCCACAGTAGCCAATTGCCCCTGCTGTGGGAAGGCTTGAGCGGCCAATCGTGGCCCGATGGCGCGGCCGTATTGCATTGGCTGCGCAGCCAGGTCGATACCCCACCCCCCCCAGCGCCCGTATGGCAACACAGCGATATGCAACATATTTTTGCCTTGCCCTCGGTGGCGACCATGCTTGACGCCCTGGGTGAGATGGCGCGAGGCCCTGGGGCCCATGCCACTTGGGCGCAAACCACCTTGGATGTGTTGCAGCACCGCTCTCCTTTGATGCTGTGCGTGGTGTTGGCACAAATTCGCCGCGCGCGTGGTTTGTCCCTGGCAGATGACTTGCGGATGGAACGCAACATGGTGCGGCATTGCTTTCACCACCGCCCTGTGGCCGACAGCGAGACCGTCGAAGGCATTCGGGCCTTGGCGGTGGACAAAGACAAGCAGCCTCGGTGGAAACCTCAGCGGGTTTCAGACGTAGACGCTGCTGAGGTCGAGTCTTTTTTCAGCACACCTTGGCCAGCGCATGCGCACCCCTTGCGGGGCTTGGCTTAAAGGCGGCACACGGCGACGGGGTTTTGCGGACCGACCTCAACGAGGCAAGGTGTGTAAAGGGATGTCTTGGTGGGTGGCCAAGCGTTCCAGTTGACGCCGCGTTTGACCGGCAAAGAACTGGGCCACGGCTTGGTGCGCCAGTGGTGTCAGCGGCGTTTGTGGGCCCACCTCGGTGATACCTGCAGCCCGCAGCAAGCGCCCTGCGAAATGCGGCTCCAAAGCCGCCACCGCCACACGACCATCCTTGCAAAGGTAAATTTGATAACCGGCGTGGGCCCCACCCACAGCCCCTTTGGGCGTGGTCAATCCCC
Source organism: Bordetella parapertussis (assembly GCA_945901665.1). The sequence goes on from CAMDLJ010000093.1 coordinate 8,462, forward strand.
AGTGGCGCGGCAAGGCCAGGTAGGCGGCCGCATCGCTCAGGGCCACTTCCAGCAGCACCCCTTTGCCCTGGCTTCGACCGGGTTGGGCGCGCAGCATCAAGGCTTTGAGCACCGCTTCGCTGGCCAT
>CAMDLJ010000094.1 GCA_945901665.1 Bordetella parapertussis
GGTTATGACCCGCGCAAATTTGCCATGGTGGTGTTCGGCGGGGGTGGGCCTTTGCATGGCATGGCCATTGCCCGTGAACTGCATGTGCCCAGGGTCATCGTGCCACCACAGCCGGGGCACTTTTCTGCTTTGGGCATGTTGATGACCGATTTGCGCCAAGACTTTGTGCAGACCAAAATTTTGGACTATGCAAGCCTCACCCCAGCGGTGCTGGAAAACTTGTTCAAAGGCTTGGAGCAGCAGGCCTTGAAAAGCTTGCAGGCCGAAGGCCACGCGCTGGATTCGATTGTGTTGCACCGCACGCTGGACATGCGTTATTTGGGTCAAGAGTACACCGTGCGCGTGCCGGTGCCGTCGTCCTTGCCGAATGCGGCTGCCCTGCAAGCTTTGCGACTGCATTTTGATGAGCTGTACGAGTCACGCTATGGGCATGCGGCCCCTGATCAATCGGGTGAGTTGGTGAATTTGCGCTTGACCGCATTGGGTCATGTGGTCAAACCCTCATTCGCCAGCTTGCAAGACAAACGCATCCCTGCGGCTGTCACGCAGCGCCATCGGCCGGTGGTGTTTCCTGGTGTGGGCCAAGTCGATTGCCCGGTGCTGCAGCGCGCTGAGTTGCAAGCTGGCCAAGTCATTGTGGGCCCGGCCGTGATCGAAGAATATGCGTCGACCACCATTCTGCACCCCGGCGACTCGGCCGTTTTTCATGTGGATGGCTGTTTGGTCATCACCTTGCCTGTTGGAGCCAGCCATGACGCGTGAAACCAAGACCCAACGCATCGACCCGATCACCGTGGAGGTCATCAACAACGCCTTGGCCGCGATTGCCGAGGAAATCACCATCAACTTGGCCCGCACCGCACACAGCACCATCGTTTACGAGGTGCAAGACTTTTGTACCGGCCTGCTGGATGCCCAAGGGCGATTGGTGGCCCAAGCGCCAGGAGGCCTGCCGCTGTTTGTGGGTGACTTGGATGCTGCGGTGGAAGACGGCATTCGCATCCACGGACAAGATGGGTTTCAACCTGGCGACGTGATTCTCACCAACCACACCGGTACCTGTGGGCAACATTTGAACAATGTGGTGGTTTACACGCCGGTGTTTTTCGAGGGGGAAAGGGTGGGCTTTGCCGCCACACGGGCCCACTGGACCGATGTCGGCGGCCGCTTGGCTGGCGGTTTTTTGACCGACTCGGTGTCTTCATTTGAAGAGGGCATTCAAATTCGTTCGGTCAAAATTTACAAAGCCTATCAACCCGATGGCGATTTGTTGCGGGTGCTGGCGCACAACATTCGTCACCCCGAATCGTCCTTTGGTGATTTACACGCCCAGATTGGTGCCTGTCGCATGGCTGAGCGGCGCTTGCAGGAGCTTTTTGCCAACTATGGCAAATCTGCGGTGTATGGCGCCATTGAGCAGGGCTGGGCCCAAGCCGAACGCAAGGTGCGCTCGCGCATTGCCCAAATCCCCGACGGCACCTATCAAGCGGAATCTTTTCTGGATGATGACGGCGTGGACCTGGGCAAGCCTGTGCCGATCCGCGTCAAGGTGATTGTCAAGGGCGATGGCATGACCATCGATTTCAGCCGCATGAGCCCCCAAGTGCGAGGCCCCATCAACTCGGGTTTCGCGGCGGGTCGCAGCAGTGCGCGCTTGGCCATGAAATATTTGGTGGCGGCCGATGTGATGGCCTGCGAAGGGTGCTTTCGACCTTTGGAGGTGATCTTGCCGCCCGGCACCTTGATCAGTGCCGAAGAACCTGCTGCCATGTCTTGGTGGCAAACGCCGTTGTTGACCTTGATCGACACCATTCTGTTGGCCATGACGCAGGCCATGCCAGAAAGAATCCCTGCGGGTCACTACAGTGATATTTCGGCCATGTTGATGACGGGCTGGGACCCGCAGCGCAAGCGACCTTTCACCAACATCGAGCCGGTGGCCGGTGGCTGGGGAGCGCGTCCGCATGGCGATGGACCGAGTTCGACCTACACGATTGGGCACGGCGATACCTTCAATATCCCGATTGAAGTGTTGGAAACCCGTTACCCATTGGTGATAGAGCGCTATGGCTTGCGCCGCGATTCAGGTGGACCAGGACGCCACCGGGGTGGTTTGGGCATGGAGCGTGTTTACCGTGTGGTCGATAACGGTGTGTTCAATGGTTTGAGTGAGCGTTCCAAGTGCCCTCCCTGGGGCCTCAAGGGTGGGCTACCGGGTGCCAGTGGTTCTATTTCCGTCATGCGTGCAGGCGAAAAAAAGGTTCAGACCTTTCAAAAGATCACGGGATTGAAGTTGCAAAAGGGCGACCGCTTGTTCTTCAAAACCGGCGGGGGCGGTGGATTTGGTGCGCCTTGGTTGCGCGACCCTGAGCAGGTTGCCGATGATGTGCGCCAAGGCTTCGTGTCCATCGATTCAGCACGCGCTGATTACCGCGTCGAGTTGCATCCCAAGACCCTGGCGCTGGACGCGGTGAAGACGCAAAAATTGCGCAAGCGTTTGCTCGCGAAACCACCCCAGTTGAAACAGGCTTCTCCCTCAGCGCTCAAAGCCAGTGTGTCCAGGCGCAAGGCCTGATGCCTGGATTTTCGGGTTAACCCTTGTGGATGAGAGTCCGACAGGCGACTGTGTCACACCGCTGATGCATTCAATGGGTACTTCCCTGAAAACCCGATCGCTAGAATGAATTCAGGTCGATGTTGACCGGCAAATTTCTCAAGCTTGGAGTGGAACATGAACAAAGAATTATTCGATAAAGGTCTGAAAGTGCGCCGCGAGGTTTTGGGCACTGAATATGTGGACAACGCGATCAAAAATGCCGATGACTTCAGCCGCACATTGCAAGAGTTTGTCACCGAGTATTGCTGGGGCGAGTTGTGGAACCGCCCTGGTTTGGACCGCAAATCGCGCAGCATGTTGAACTTGGCCATGTTGGCGGCTTTGAACCGTCCGCATGAAATCAAGCTTCATATCCGCGGCGCCATCAACAATGGCATGACCAAAGATGAGATCAAGGAAGTTTTTCTTCAGGTCGGTGTGTACTGTGGCGTACCCGCTGCTGTCGATGCATTCCGCAACGCCCGTGAAGTGTTTGCCGAAATGAAAATTTAACGCATCAATTCTCGATGATGAATTCTCACCCCGACCTGGTGTCGGGGTTTTTCATGGAAGGTTCGACGTGGATTTGAATTTGCGAGGTAAGCGCGCTTTGGTCACAGGTGCCAGCACAGGCATCGGTGTGGGGATTGCAAAAGCGCTGGCCCAAGAGGGTGTGGAATTGGTATTGACGGCGCGCCGCACCGATTTGCTGGCGCAAGTTGCGCGAGACATTGAACACCACACGGGGCACAAGCCGCTGATGGTGGGCGCTGATCTGATTGAGCCGGGTTCGGTCTCTCTGATTCAGAGGCAGATCAAGCAGCAGCTGGGTGCGGTGGATATTTTGGTCAACAACGCAGGTGGTTCACGCCCCTTCAACCAATTGCATGTGGCCACTGAGAGTTGGACCGAAGCGATGGTGCTCAACTTTGAGCGCCCTCGGCAACTGGCTGAAGCATTGATCGACGACATGATCGCTTCTCGTTGGGGGCGCATCATCAACATCACAGGCAAAAGTGAGCCGGACCAAGTCAACGGGGCCTTTTGTGCCAAGGCCGCTTTGCACAGTTGGGCCAAAGGCCTTTCACGCATGGTGGGCCCCCATGGCATCACCGTCAATTGCATTCCCCCTGGGCACATCGACTCGGAGCAAATTCAGCGCAACCACTCGGCCGCGTTTCGCCAAGACCAAATTGACAACCACATCCCGATGCGACGCTATGGACAAGCCCAAGACTTGGCCCACTTGGTTTGTTTTTTGGCCTCGGATGTGGCCAGTTACATCACGGGTACATTGATCCCGGTAGACGGTGGCCTGCGCCGTTATCAATTTTGAAACCAACATGAACTCTTCTCATCTGCGCGCCAGTGTGGTCGGCGTGGGCAATACCCGCTACGCCACCATGCCCGAATTGGATGCCTATGACCTGGGGCTGTGGGCCTTGAAGGATGCGCTGGTCGATGCTGGGTTGGATTTTTCTGACATTGACGGTTTGATCCTGAACCGAATACCCGACTACCAACGCTTTGCCGAGTTGTGCGGCATCAATCCGTCTTACACATTGACCACCCCGGGACATGGTCGCTTCAGCGGCATATGTATTCAAACCGCAGCGGCTGTTTTGCAGGCCGGTTTGGCCAAAACCGTGGCCTTGGTCTATGGCAACAATGGCAAATCTGCAGGCGCACGCTATGGTGGAGAAAGTGACAACTATGGCAGTGGTGGTGCGGGCCTGTGGTTTCCCTACGGCATGACCTCGCCAGGTGCTTTTCATGCCTTGATGTGGCAACGCCACATGGCCATGTACGGTACCCGACCCGAACAATTGGCTGAAGTTTCCATGGCGTTTAGGCACCATGCCAGCCTCAATCCCCAGGCGGTGATGCGCAAAACTTTTGACCTGGACGCATATTTGGATGCCCGGTTCATTTGTGAGCCATTGCGCTTGCTCGATTACTGCCTCATCAATGATGGCGGTGTGGCCATCGTCATGACTTTGGCAGACCGAGCCCGCGATCTGCGCCAAACACCGGTGCACTTGGCGGCTTTTGCGCAACGGTCCCATTTTGTGGACTCGACCTTCCCACCCGAAGATTTTTGGCACGCGCCCATGGCGCAGGCAGGTGCTGAAACATTTGCCAAGGCAGGAATTTCGCACGCCGATGTGGATGCCCTGATGGTGTATGACAATTTTTCGCCCACCGTGATGTTCAGCTTAGAGGGTTTTGGCTATTGCCCCGTGGGCGAAAGCGGTGCGTTTGTTCAAGGCGGGACTTTGCAGTTGGGGGGGCAATATCCCACCAACACCTCCGGTGGCCATTTGTCGGAGTCCTATATGCAAGGTTGGGCGCTCAATGTGGAGGCGGTGCGCCAACTGCGTGGCAACTGCGGCGAGCGCCAAGTTCCCGGCGCAGAATTTGTCCATTACATGGCCGCAGCGCCCGTGATCAGTTCTATTTTGTACACCACCCATGAGCGATAAACCCACATCCCTGGTTGGGTCACGACCTGTGCCAGTCAAACCCTTGCCCAGTGCCGACGATCCATTCAATGTGCGTTTTTGGGAAGGCCTGCGACATGGGCGTTTGTTGTTGCAAACTTGCATGGACTGCCATGCGCCGCGTTTCCCGGCATCGCGGCATTGCCCCCATTGCCACAGCGAACTTTGCGATTGGTTGGCGGTGGATGGGCATGGCGTGGTGGAGTCTTTTTGCACCTTCCACAAAGCCTATTGGCCCGGCTTTGCGGCAGATGTGCCTTACTCGGTGGTACAAGTTCGCTTGAACAATGGTGTGCGCTTTTATTCCAACTTGGTGGGGGTGGATACAGCTGACATGGAAATAGGCATGAAAGTTCAAGCTGTTTTTGAACGGGTCGAGGGCAGTGATGTCACTTTGTTGAAATTCAAACCCATTGCACAGGGGGTGATATGAAAGCAGTCGTGGTCAACAAGGCAGGCGGTTTGGACGCTTTGACCTACACAGACATTCCCGACCCCCAACCGCAAGGCCATGAGTTGGTGTTGAAAGTCCACAGTTGTGGGGTGTGTTTCCATGATGTTCTGACCCGCAATGGGACGCTCAAGGCGGGGGTAAGCCTACCCTGTGTGTTGGGGCATGAAGTGGCGGGCACGGTGCTGGAGTTGGGTTCTCAGGTCAAGGGTTTCAAGGTGGGAGACCGTGTGGCCACCACCCAGCGCTCGTACATCTGTGGCCATTGCCGATTTTGTCGATCGGGTTTTGAGCCACTTTGTGCGCAGAGAGTTTTCTTGGGTGATGTGGGCTTGGTCGGCGGTTATGCGCAATACCTGGCCATTTCTTCTGATTGCATTGCCCATGTGCCTGATGGCGTTGATTTGGATCATGCGGCGGTGGCTGCTTGTGCGGTGGGCACCGTGCTGAATGCGGTGCGTGACGTGGGCCGGGTGCAAATGGGTGAAACCGTCTTGATCACCGGTGCGGGTGGTGGTTTGGGGCTGCACGCGATTCAATTGGCCCGCTTGGCGGGCGCCCGCGTCTTGGCGCAGACGACATCGGTCGACAAAGTCGATTTGATTCGCAAAATGGGTGCCCATGAGGTGGTGTTGCACCAGCGTGGTGAGCCTTTTGCGCCTTTGGTGCGGGAGATGACCCAAGGTCAAGGGGCGGATGTGATTGTTGACAATGTCGGAACGGTGTTGTTTGAGGACATGCGCAAAAGCCTGGCCATTCAAGGGCGGTGGTTGATGATTGGTCAATTGACAGGTGAATTTGTGCCTTTCAACCCAGCCCAATTCTTTTTGAAAAACCAGTCGTTGTTGTCGGTGACCAGCACCTCGCGCAGTCAACTCGAGGATGTGCTGACATTGATGCAAAGGGGGCAGGTCACCCCAGTGATTGAACGCAAGCTGCCCTTGAGCGAAGCGGCCCAGGCGCACCAAGCGGTAGAGGCTGGGCGCACCACGGGCCGATGGCTGTTGTCGCCAAATTGAAGCGCGCCGCTTGGTGTTGTCCGTCATTAACCATGAGATTTATAAGGGTGATTGAGTTATTTCGTGGTCGCCGTGCGTCATTTTTGTGTGACTTTTCCCCACGCCCTCAGAAATTACCCTGATTGTTTTATTTCGCAAGCACCGTAAGCTATTGGTTGTTTTTGCAACACCCTTTAATTAAATTCAGCTCAGCGCTGAATGTCCAATCCGATGAGTTCTTTGGTCATTATTGAAAACATCTTGCAAGCTGTCGTCGCCGGCTTGTTGATTGGATCCGTTTATGGGCTCATGTGCGTGGGCCTGGGTTTGATTTTCGGTTTGATGCGCGTCATCAACTTTGCCCAAGGTGAGTTTTTGATGCTGGGCATGTATGTCACCTTCTACTTTTGCACAGCGCTGGGTCTGAGCACGGCACTGGGACCTATTTTGGGTTCCTTGATATCTGGTTTGGTGGTTTTTGTTTTGGGCCTGGCCATGCACAAGATGCTGTTGGCCAAGAGCACAGGCATTCGGGTGGTGGGTACCGAAGGCGAAGGCCACTACCCCCAATTGATATTGACCTTGGGCATTTCCTTGGTGCTGGCCAATGGCGCCCTGATCTTGTTTGGCAATATTTCCAAAACGGTCCGTACACCTTTCAGTGCCACCGCTTGGGATTTGGCTTTGGGCAGCGATGTGATGCTTTTCTTCAACAAAGCCCGCACATTGGCCTTGGTGGTTTCGGTGTTGGTGGCGATTGCCGTGTACCTCTTTGTTCATCGAACCCGCTTGGGCAAATCTTTGCGTGCTGCTGCGGACAATGCAGCCGCTGCCACCTATATGGGCATCGATGTCGAAAAAGCGCATCGCATTTCATTTGGTTTGGGCGCCGGGGTCACGGCAGTGGCGGGTGGTTTGATCGCCAGCTACTACCCGTTCCAGCCTTACATCGGGCTTGATTTTGTGGTCATCATGTATGCCGGTGTCGTACTTGGCGGTTTGGGCAGCATGATTGGCGCTTTTTGGGGTGGCCTGATGATTGGCCTCATTCAGCAATTGTCCACCCTGTTTTTGCCCCTGCAGTTGCAAAACGCGATGATCTTCGTGGTGTTCTTGTTGATCATTTTGTTCCGCCCTCAGGGTTTGTTTGGCAAAAACGTCGAAAGAGTCTAAGTGAAGCTCGACCAACAACCCAGTCAAGTCAAAGCCATTCTGCTGCTGTCGGTGGCTTATCTGGCCCTGGCTTACCTGATCAACGATAAGTACTATCAACTGATCCTCACCATCGTGCCGATTTGGGCCATGATGGGCATTGCTTGGAATATCTTCTCTGGTTATTCAGGCTTGGTGTCTTTTGGGCATGCCGCATTCTTTGGCATTGGTGCCTACACCGTTGCTTTGGCCATGATTCAATGGCAACTGTCGCCCTGGCTGGGCATCCCTTTGGGCACCTTGGCCGGCGTTGTCGCTGCTGTGCTCGTGGGTTACCCCACATTTCGCTTGCGTGGGGTGTATTTCTCTTTGGCCATGTTGGCCTACCCCCTGACACTCTTATATGTGTTTGAGTGGCTGGGTTACCAAGAAGTTGCCATTCCCATGAAGCGCGAGAACGGCCCTTGGTACATGCAGTTTCAAGATCAGTACACCTATATTGTGGTGGGCATCTTGTTCTTGGCCATATCCATCTATGTGGCCAGCCGCATCCATTCCTCTCGCTTTGGTTTGTCCTTGACCGCCATCAAGCAAAACGAAGCAGCCGCTGAAGGGGCAGGGATTGACTCTGCCATGTGGAAACTCAAGGCCATCATGGTCTCTGGCGCCGTTGCAGCGGCGGCAGGCGGCTACTACGCTGTGGTGTTGATTGTGGTCACGCCACCTTCGGTGTTTGGCATGCTGGCTTC
>CAMDLJ010000095.1 GCA_945901665.1 Bordetella parapertussis
CGAGTTCGTCCAATGCGGATGTGCGAAACCGCGATGGTGCTCGCTCCCGCGACCGCGACTCCCGCTGAAAGCCGAGGTCATCCATCATGAATAAAATTGGTTTCTACATCACCTCTGGACTGGTGGCCTTGTTGATCATCAGCTCCACACTTTTTGTGGTCGATCAACGTCAATTCGGGGTTGTCTACTCCCTGGGTCAAATCAAAGATGTGATCACAGAGCCTGGCCTGCACGTCAAACTGCCCCCGCCATTTCAAAATGTGTCGTATATCGACAAGCGGCTTTTGACCTTGGACAACCAAGACACCGAGCCGATGCTGACCGCCGAGAAGCAGCGCATGGTCATCGATTGGTATGTGCGTTGGCGCATCACCGATCCCTCCAACTACATCCGCAATGTGGGTTTGGATGAAAAAGCCGGCGCCATGCAACTGAGCCGCGTTGTGCGCAATGCCTTGCAAGAAGAAATCAACAAACGAACCGTGAAAGAGTTGCTGTCCGTTAAGCGAGAGACCTTGCTCCAAGATGTCAAGCGCGAAGTGCTGGAGGTCGTCCAAGGCGCCAAGCCCTGGGGTGTGGATGTGGTGGATGTGCGAATCACCCGGGCCGACTACGTGGATGCCATCACTGAATCGGTATATCGGCGCATGGAGGCAGAGCGCAAGCGTGTGGCCAATGAACTCCGTTCAACGGGTGCCGCCGAAGGCGAAAAAATCCGGGCCGATGCCGACCGCCAGCGTGAAGTGACAGTGGCCAACGCCTACCGAGATGCCCAAAAAATCAAAGGCGAGGGCGACGCTGAAGCGGCCAAAGTGTATGCCGAAGCGTTTGGACGTGACGCTCAATTTGCCCAGTTTTACCGCAGTCTTGACGCTTACAAAGCGAGCTTTAACAAGAAAAGCGATGTGATGGTTGTCGACCCATCGAGTGAATTTTTCAAGGCATTTCGCGGCAATTCGGGCGGATCTGCGCCCCCCGCCGCCAGCAAAAAGTGATGGTGGATGGCTCAGACCTGATTTGGACTGCGCTGGGCTTGGTGTTCGTGATCGAGGGCTTGATGCCCTTCATCTCACCCGCTGGTTGGCGACGCATCTTCATGCAGGTGCAGCAACTCACTGACGGCCAAATCCGTTTTTTTGGCTTTGTCTCCATCGCTTTGGGCTTGTTGCTCTTGGCTTGGATGTCCTGATCAGTGGGCCCCTTAGGGGGCCACTGGTCACGGGCTAAAATCCATTCTTTTTTACTCCTACTCCAACCATATGTCTGCCTGGGTCCTACCGGATCACATCGCTGATGTGTTGCCTTCAGAGGCCCGTCACATAGAAGAATTGCGCCGCATATGGCTTGACCATGCCCGGCGCTGCGGCTATGAGTTGGTGATGCCCCCACTGTTGGAGCACTTGGACTCTTTGTTGTCGGACAGCGATCCATCCCTCAATTTGCAGACTTTCAAGCTGGTGGATCAATTGTCTGGCCGCACTTTGGGCTTGCGAGCTGACACCACCGTGCAGGTTGCGCGCATTGATGCCCATTTGCTCAACCGAAAAGGCGTCACACGCCTTTGTTATTGCGGCCCTGTGTTGCACACGCGTGCAGATCGGCCTGGGGCCACCCGCGAACCCTATCAACTGGGCGCTGAAATCTACGGGCACCCTGGATTGGAAGCGGATTTAGAGATTTTGGCTTTGGCCTTGAGGGGCGCTGACTCTGCAGGCTTGTCGGGCATGGTTCTGGACATGGGGCATGCCCGCATCGTTCCTGCCTTGCTTGATGGCTTGGCCCTGCATGAGGGCTTGGTTCAAGACTTGCACACGGCCTTGGGACGCAAAGATGCACCCCAAATCGGCAAACTGGCCCAACATTTGCCAGCCCCTGTGGTCAAGGCCTTGCAGGCCTTGACGGGGCTCTACGGTGATCGCTCCGTCTTGATGGCGGGTCGGCAGGTTCTGTCAGCGTGGCCACAAGCGATTCAAGCTTTGGATCAATTGGCTTTTTTGGCGGATCAATTGAACGACTGTGACATCACTTTTGATCTGGGCGACTTGAATGGTTACGGCTATTACAGCGGTTTGAGGTTTGCCTTGTATGCCCACAGTGCAGGAGACGCCTTGTTGCGCGGCGGCAGATACGATGCAGTGGGTGCGGTCTTTGGGCGCGACAGGCCAGCCGTTGGTTTCAGCCTTGACTTGAAAGAATGGGCGCGATGTCTGCCGCGCCCCACCCAAAACAGCGCCATCCGCGCCCCTTGGTCTGAAGACACTGCCTTGCGCGATGCCATTGATGCGCTGCGCCAACAAGGCGAAACCGTGGTGTGTGTTTTGCCCGGGCATGACAGCGAAGCTGACGAATTCAACTGCAACCGCGAGTTGGTGCGCCAAGGCACCCAGTGGCATGTCCAACCCATTCACCCCTGACACTTTTTCCATCTCATGAATAATTCCCAAGGTCGCAATGTGGTGGTTGTCGGAACCCAATGGGGCGACGAAGGCAAAGGCAAACTGGTGGATTGGTTGACCGAGTCGGCACAAGGCGTGGTGCGGTTCCAAGGCGGGCACAACGCAGGCCACACGCTGGTGATCAAAGGGGTCAAAACAGCGCTGCATTTGATCCCCAGTGGCATCATGCGCCCCGGTGTGGTGTGCTACATCGGCAATGGCGTTGTCTTATCGATGAGCAAGTTGCTGGAAGAAATTGCGGGCTTAGAGGCAGCGGGCGTGTCTGTGCGTTCGCGCTTGCGCATCAGCGAAGCATGTCCCTTGATACTGCCCTACCACGCTGCGATTGATGTGGCCCGAGAAGCTGCCAAAGAAAAGTCTGGATTGGACAAAATTGGCACCACAGGTCGCGGTATTGGTCCTGCCTATGAAGACAAAATAGCGCGCCGGGCGTTGCGGGTTCAGGACCTGAAACACCCGCAACGCTTTGCCGACAAATTGCGTGAAAACTTGGATTTGCACAATTTCGTGCTCACCCAGTATTTGAATGCACCGCCGATTGATTTCCAACAGGTGCTGGACCAATGCGCCTTGGAGGCCGAGCAAATTCTGCCCATGGCGGCCGATGTGTCCACAGAATTGCACCAAGCCCATTTGCGCGGCAGCAATTTATTGTTTGAAGGGGCACAAGGCACTTTGCTCGATGTGGACCATGGCACTTATCCTTTTGTGACCTCTAGCAACTGCGTGGCCGGCAATGCGGCCGCTGGTGCTGGTGTGGGGCCTGGCATGCTGCATTATGTTTTGGGCATCACCAAGGCTTATTGCACCCGCGTGGGTGGCGGGCCATTTCCCACTGAATTGGATTGGGAAAAGCCTGGCACCGTTGGCCATCACCTGAGCACCGTTGGTCAAGAAAAAGGCGTGACCACCGGGCGCTCACGGCGCTGTGGTTGGTTTGATGCCGCCTTGCTCAAGCGCAGCGCCCAAGTCAATGGTTTGTCTGGCTTGTGCATCACCAAACTCGACGTTTTGGACGGTCTGGCAGAGCTGAAACTTTGCACCGGTTATCAGTTGGATGGCGCAGTCACCGATATCTTGCCTGCCAGCGCTGAAGATGTGGCCCGGTGCGTGCCTATTTATGAAGCCATGCCAGGCTGGTCCCAAAGCACGGTAGGTGTCACGCAGGTGGACCGTTTGCCCCCGCAGGCGCGTGCCTATTTGGACCGCATCGAGCAAGTGTGTGGCGTGCCCATCCACTTGATTTCGACCAGCCCGGACCGTGAGCACACCATCATGAAAAAACACCCTTTTTCGATGCCCTAAAGCCGTTCAAACTTTTCTTGAAAGCCAAACCATGCTGACCGAAGACGGAAAACACCTTTACGTTTCTTACGACGAATACCACAACCAAATCGAAAAGTTGGCGATCAAAATCCATCAATCGGGGTGGCAATTCGACACCATCCTGTGTTTGGCCAGGGGCGGCATGCGCCCAGGGGACATCTTGTCTCGCATATTTGATAAGCCCTTGGCCATCATGTCCACCAGTTCTTACCGCTCAGAAGCGGGCACTGTGCAAGGACACTTGGACATTGCCCGTTTCATCACCACCCCCAAAGGGGAAATTGCTGGGCGCGTTTTATTGGTGGACGACTTGGCCGACTCGGGCCATACGCTGAAGGCCGTGATCGCCTTGTTGCGCGACAACTACAAGCCCATCACCGAGTTGCGCAGCGCAGTTATTTGGACCAAGGGTGTCTCGGGCTTCCAACCCGACTTTTCGGTGGAATTTTTGCCCACCAACCCCTGGATTCACCAGCCCTTTGAAGGTTACGACAGCATGCGCCCAGAGCAGTTGTTGGCCAAATGGCAAGTGTGAAAAAAACCACGTCTTTGATCCACCACCCTTATCGGGCGCCGGTGGATTTTGAAGCCCCATTGACGGCTGTTCACAAGGCCTCCACTGTCTTTTTCCCGTCCGTCGAGGCCATGAAAAGCCGCGACTGGAAAGACAAATCCTCTTATACCTATGGGCTGCACGGAACACCCACCACCTTCACCTTGGAAGAGCGTTTGTGCGCCATCGAGGGCGGCTTGCACTGTTTGCTCGTTCCCAGTGGTTTGGCTGCCATTGCCCAGGTCAACTTGGCTTTGTTGGCCAGTGGAGATGAGGTTTTGCTTCCCGACAACGTGTACGGCCCGAGCAAGGCACTGGCACAAGGGGAGCTTGAACACTGGGGCATCACGCACCGCTTATACAACCCGCTGGATGTGCAGGATTTGGCCGCAAAAATTTCACCCGCCACACGCTTGGTGTGGTTGGAGGCGCCAGGCTCCATCACCATGGAGTTTCCCGACCTGCTGGCACTGGTTCACCTGTGCCGCGAGCGTGGGGTTTGTTGCTCGCTGGACAACACCTGGGGCGCTGGTTTGGCTTTCAATGCGTTTGATTTGACGCCGCAGCAAGGTCCACATTCTCTTGGCGTGGACGTCACCGTTCATGCACTGACCAAATACCCCAGCGGTGGCGGCGATGTGTTGATGGGCAGCATCATGACCCGCGACAGTGCCTTGGCCATGCGCTTGAAACTCAGCCACATGCGTCTGGGCTTGATGGTCGGGGCCAATGACGCAGAAACGGTGTTGCGCTCTTTGCCCAGCATGGCCATGCGCTACCGCGCGCAAGACATCAGCGCACGACATTTGGCCCAGTGGTGCCAGCACCAGCCGGCTGTGTTGCAGGTCTTGCACCCTTGTTTGTCCGATTCCCCGGGACATGCCCATTGGTTGCGAGTGTGTACCCCGTCTGCCGCTGGAGATATCAACCCTTTGGGTGAAGATGCCAGCCCATCCACCGGTTGGGCCGCTGCACTGTTCAGCATCGTGATCGACCCTCAATTTAGCGTGTCCCAAGTGCACCAGTTCTGCGAAGCCTTGCAGCTTTTCCGCTTGGGTTACAGCTGGGCTGGTCCGGTCAGTTTGGTGGTGCCATACGAATTGCATACTTTGCGCACCTCTTGGCCCGATGGCATACGGCTCGGCCATGTGGTTCGGTTTTCCATTGGTTTTGAAGCCACCCAAGATCTGCAACTTGATTTGCAGCAGGCTTTTGCTTTGGCATTCCCAGCGCAAGTCCAATGAATTGCAACGGCTTTAAATGAGAATGGTTCTTATTTAGTTTAAACTCTCCACATCTTGGAACGGGGAGCTTATGAAGATTATCTTTGCCTGCATCGCAGCCTTGGGCTTTGGATTTCTTGGTTTAGCGCAGGCCCAAAACACCCTGAATTTGTATTCGGCCAGGCACTATCCGACGGACGAAGCGCTTTACAGCGACTTCACGAAAGCCACAGGTATTGCCATTCGGCGTGTCGATGCCGATGACGCCGGCATCTTGACGCGTTTGAAAACCGAGGGCGCAGCATCGCCCGCCGATGTCATTTTGCTGGTGGATGCCGCCAGGCTTTGGCGGGCCGAAACCGATGGTTTGTTTTTGCCAGTTCATTCGGCCGCGTTGGAGGCGGTCATTCCCGCCCATTTGCGCGCCCAACCCAATGCAGAAGGTGGTGTGGCTTGGTTTGGCATGTCCACCCGCGCCCGGGTTGTGGTTTACGACAAGCGCAAGCTCGATCGGCAAGCCGTGGACAGTTATGAAAAATTGGCCGACCCCAAACTCAAAGGCATGTTGTGCATCCGCTCTGGCTCGCATCCCTACAACTTGAGCTTGTTTGGCGCTTTGCATGAGCACATGGGTGCGGCAGCCACCGAGCTCTGGCTCAAAGGTTTGGTGGCCAATATGGCCCGCTCACCCAAAGGGGGTGACAGCGATCAGATCAAATCAGTGGCCAGCGGCGAATGCGCTGTTGCGATCACCAATACCTATTATTTGGCGCGCATGTTGCGCTCTGCGAATGCGGCAGAGCGCAACATGGCCGAGTCCGTGGGGGTGATTTTTCCCAACCAAAACAGCTGGGGCACGCATGTCAATGTGGCCGGTGCTGCGGTGGCCAAGCACAGCAAAAACACCGCAGCAGCGGTTAAGTTTTTAGAGTATTTGGCCAGCCCTGCGGCGCAAAATCATTTTGCCAATGGCAACAATGAGTGGCCTGTGGTCAAAGGTCTGAAGTTTGACAACCCCGCACTCAAAGCCATGTCGGGTGGCGACTTCAAGAGTGAGGTTATTCCCATCAGTGCAGTGGGCATGAACCAGATCAAAATTCAGCAGATGCTGGACCGGGTGGGATTCAAGTGAGCGTGGCGCTTTGGCCCAACACGGATTGGGCCAAGGCGTCAAACGATGCGCGGTGACGGTCGCTCGGGCTGACCACCTGGGCTTGGGGGTGTTGCCGAAAATTGCGGGAGATGGATTTCAAATAGGTGGGGTCGTAATGGCTTTCCAACAATGAATGCACCACGCTGCTGACCTCTCCCGCTGCGAGGGCTGCTTTCCAGGCTTCGACCACGGTTTTCCCCTTGAGGTTGATCAGTGCATCCAGGCGTTGGGCAAAGGCGCTGGTATCGCTGACAAACAGGGGGTATTCCTCCATCAACAAAGCAATGCGCTCTGACTGGGGCAGCTGCAAATCGATGCAAGGGCTATCGCGCATGGCATCCATCAACACGTCCATGACGGATAAATTCCCCACTTTGCGGCTTTCAGCCTCCACAAAAATGGGCCGACTGGGATCCATTTGGCGCAGGACATTCCATATTTGCATGTCAAAGCGCTTTTGGCTGGGTTGCTCCACGCCGGGTACGCGCCCCAGCACCGAGCTGCGGTGGCATGCCAGGGCCTCCAGGTCCAGCACCTGAGCCCCCTGTCTTTGCAGGGCATGGAGCAAGCGGGTTTTGCCACTGCCCGTGGTGCCGCACACCACCACGAAACGAAAACTCGCCATGTGTTGGTCCAACCATGCCAGCATGGCGGCGCGAAAGGCTTTGTAGCCGCCGTCCAGCACCGAAACTTGAAAGCCAATTTGACCCAGCACCATCGACAAAGCGCCGCTGCGTTTGCCGCCACGCCAGCAATAAACCAAGGGCTGCCAGGTCTTGGGCAACGTCAACACCTCTCGCTCAATGTGGCGCGCAATGTTCACCGCCACCCAGGCAGCCCCAAGTTTTTGCGCTTCAAAACCACCCTTTTCCTTGAACAGGGTGCCGATAACGATCCGCTGTTCGTCGTTCAAGCTGGGCCAGTTGACGGCACCTGGCAGGTGGTCCAGGGCGAACTCACCTTCACTGCGCGCATCGATGATGGCGGAAAACCCCGCGCCGCCGACCATGCGCGCCAAAGCCTGGTCAGCGGGCAAGCGTTGCAAACTCATGGCATGCCCTTCACAACATTTTTTCCAGGACCGGCCAGGTGTGTTGCAACATCAAACTTTGGGCCTTTTCGTTGGGGTGGATGCGGTCGGACTGGAACCAGTCGCCTGGCGCGGCCAGGGGTTCCAAAAAAAACGGCAGCAGGCGTGATTGGGTTTGTTTGGCCACCTGGGCAAAAGCCTTGGCAAATTGCTCGTTGTAGTCTGCACCATAGTTGGGCGGCACCTTCATGCCCAAGAGCAAAACCCGCGCGCCTTGTGATTTGGCCTGTTGCGCCATGTACAGCAGGTTTTCTTGGGTGCTGGCCAAAGGCAGGCCACGCAAAGCATCATTGCCCCCGAGTTCGATCACCAGCAGGGCGGGGCGGTGGGTCTTGAGCAGGGACTCGATGCGCGATCGCCCGCCAGCGGTGGTCTCGCCACTGATGCTGGCATTGATCACCTTCCATTGGGGGTGGCTCTGC
>CAMDLJ010000096.1 GCA_945901665.1 Bordetella parapertussis
GGAGCGGAGTCGCCATTGATTTTGACCGCCATGGTGCGGTCGCCAATATTGCTGTGCACTGCATAGGCAAAGTCGACAGCAGTGGCACCGCGCGGCATGGCCATGATGCGGCTTTTGGGGGTGAAGACATACACCGCATCGGGAAACAAATCGACCTTGACGTGATCCCAAAATTCGGAGGCGTCGTGGGTTTCATCTTGAATGTCCAGCAAAGATTGCAACCATTTGGCGCCGAGCCGCTCGGCTTGTTCGGCACTTTGTCGGTCGTTCTTGTACAACCAATGCGCCGCCACGCCGGACTCGGCCACCACGTTCATGGACTGGGTGCGCAGTTGAAACTCCACATTGGTGCCCGACGGCCCCACCACCGTGGTGTGCAAAGATTGGTAGCCGTTGAGTTTGGCAATGGCGATGTGGTCTTTGAAGCGCCCCGGCACTGGTTTGTAGAGTTGGTGCAGCAGCCCCAGCGCGGTGTAACACTCGGTCACACCGCCCAAAATCAAGCGAAAGCCATACAAATCATTGACCTGGGCAAAGCTCAGGTTTTTGGTGTCCATTTTTTTGTAAATGGAGTGCAGGGTTTTTTCGCGACCGGTGATTTGCATCGGCAAACCGGTTTTGCGAAAAATGGCCTCCACTTCATGCTGGACTTTTTTCATCACATCACGGCGTCGATTGCGCGCACGGGATATGGCTTTTTCCAGCACCTTGTAGCGCCAAGGCATCAGGTGGCGAAACGATAAATCTTGCAGTTCGCGGTAGGTTTGATTCAGGCCCAAGCGATTGGCAATGGGCACATAAATATCCAAGGTTTCGCTGGCGATGCGCCGCCATTTCTCAACCGGCATGTCTGACAGGGTGCGCATGTTGTGGCTGCGATCTGCCAGCTTGATCAGAATCACGCGCACATCGCGGGCCATGGCCAAGAGCATTTTCCTGAACGATTCGGCTTGGTTTTCTTCGCGCGTGTCAAACTGCAATTTGTCCAGTTTGGTCAGGCCGTCCACCAGTTCGGCCACGGTGGGGCCAAACTTTTCAATCAATTCGGTTTTAACGATGCCGCAGTCTTCCAGCACATCATGCAAAAGGGCCGCCATCAAAGCCTGAGCATCTAGCTTCCATTGGGCGCACTGGGCGGCCACCGCGATCGGGTGTGTGATGTAGGGTTCACCGCTGCTGCGCAGTTGGCCCAAATGGGCTTCGTCGGCCAAGCGGTAAGCGCGCCTGACTTGTTCGATTTCTTCTGTGGAGAGATAGTCCAGTTTGGCCATCAAGGCTGCAAAACTGGCCGCCGCCGCATTGGCCGCCGCATGGGCGGGCTTGGCAGGTTGGGTCGGGCTGAGTGTGTTCACAGCCTTGACTGTATCAATTTGTCGTTGGGCAGGTCAAAAGCCATGCGAAAGGCGAAAAAAAACACCGCCTTAGCGGTGTTTGATGAAAGTGGAGGAAGCTTAGCCCGGCACTTTTTTCAGCATTTCGAGGCCGATTTTGCCGGCTGCGATCTCGCGCAGGGCAGTCACGCCAGGCTTATTTTTACTTTCAATTTTTGGGGTGTGACCCTGGCTGATCATGCGCGCACGGTAAGTGGCGGCCAACACGAGTTGGAAGCGATTGGGAATGAATTCCAGGCAGTCTTCGACGGTGATGCGGGCCATTGCTTTACTCCAGAGGGTCATTTCAATTTGAGGGCCTGAAAAATGTCAGCCCGAGCGCGTCGCAAGGCTTTGTATTTGAGCCGTTGCGAATGAACAATGGCTTTGAGGTCAAACAAAGCCCGTTCAAACAACTCATTGATTATAACGAAGTCGAATTTGGGGGCCTGCGACATCTCATGGGCCGCGTTCTTGAGTCGGGTTTCGATCACTTCCGGGCTGTCTTCGCCGCGGTTTTGCAGCCGTGAGCGCAATTCATCCCAGCTGGGGGGGAAGATAAAGATAAGCACGGCATTGGCAAAAATTTTCTTGATCTGCAGTGCCCCTTGGTAATCGATTTCAAGCACCACGTCAGCCCCTTGGGCGATGCGTTGTTCAATGGATTCGCGCGAGGTGCCATAACGGTGCCCGTGCACCGAGGCCCACTCCAGAAAGGCTTCGCTTTGAATCAAAGCATCAAATGCAGCGTCGCTCACAAAATGGTACTCGCGGCCATCTTTTTCTTGGCCGCGTGGGGGGCGTGTGGTGTGTGAAACCGAGGGCCGAACGGCCGCATCTAGCTCCATCAAGGCCTTGACCAAGCTCGATTTTCCAGCGCCACTGGGGGCCGCCACCACATACACATTGCCAGGGTAGTCCATGGGTCTTTACTCCAGGTTTTGGACCTGTTCGCGCATTTGCTCGATCAGGACTTTCATGTCAACCCCGATGCGGGTCATCTCTAAGGCGGCCGATTTAGAACCCAGCGTATTGGCTTCTCGGTGCAACTCTTGGATAAAAAAATCCAATCGCTTGCCAACCCCTTCCTTGGCCGGCGGGCGATTCAGGCACAGGGTGATTTCTTCCAGATGGGCGCCCAAACGCGTCAGCTCTTCGGCCACGTCAATGCGGATGGCAAAAGCAGTGGCCTCACTCAAGGCCCGGTCTTGGGCCAAGTCGGCATTGGCAGATTCCTGCCCCAGCCCCAAGGCCTCTTGCCAGCGGTCCAAAAAACGTTGTCGCTGTTGGGCCACCAGTATGGGTACCAAGGGCATTGCCTTGGCCACCAAAGCTTGCAACTGCCCAACTTGCTCCAGCAGGTGCTGGGCCAAACGTTGGCCTTCACGGGCCCGCGATTGCAACAGGCTCGCCAAAGCATCGTGTGCCAATTGCATCAAGGGCGGACCCAGGTCTGAGGGGTTGGCCTGGGGCTGGACAGACAATTTGAGGATGTCGGCCACGCTCAAACCCCGTGCTTGAGGTAAAACTGTTTGCACCTGTGCTTGCAATTGAGACAATTGATCGAGCAAGGCCGCATCTGGTTGGGTCAAGCCCGCATGCTGGTCGGCTTCGAGGTGGGCCCGAACCTCCACCTTACCGCGCTTGAGTTGGGCGCTGATCAACTCGCGCAGCGTGGCCTCGTGCATGCGCAATTCGTCGGGCATGCGAAACCCCAGGTCCAAAAAGCGGCTATTGACCGAGCGGATTTCAAACCCCAGGCGCACTGGGGCTGAGACGGATGGGGCCGATGGGGCCGCCAGCAACACTTGCGTGCTGGCGTAGCCGGTCATGCTGTAAATGGGCACGGTAAACATAGGGCTGACAAAAGCGGATTATCTCAGGGACCAGGACCGGGCGCGGGCTCAGCGTGTGATATGCGTGACAATTGCGCCCACAACAGATGACAAACTGGAAAAAAGCAGCCATGACTTTGCCCGCCTCACGCCTCGCCCGCGCCGTCGACCAGATGCGACCCGTGCGCATCACCCGCCACTACACCATCCATGCCGAAGGCTCGGTGTTGATCGAGTTTGGCCAAACCAAGGTCTTGTGCACGGCTTCCGTCGAGGAAAAGGTGCCCCCGCACAAACGTGGAACGGGACAGGGCTGGGTCACCGCCGAATATGGCATGTTGCCCCGCGCGACCCATACGCGAAGTGACCGCGAGGCGGCCAAGGGAAAACAAAGTGGCCGCACCCAAGAAATTCAACGCTTGATTGGCCGCTCACTGCGGGCCGTGTTTGATTTGCAAGCCTTGGGCGAGCGCACGATTCAAATTGATTGTGATGTGTTGCAAGCCGATGGCGGTACCCGCACGGCCAGCATCACCGGTGCCTATGTCGCGGCCCAAGATGCTGTTCGCGGCTTGATGGCCAGCGGCAAGATCAGCCAGTCCCCCATCACCCACGCGGTGGCCGCCATATCGGTGGGCATCCTCAAAGGCCTGCCATTGTTGGACTTGGAGTACACCGAAGACTCCGCATGCGACACCGACATGAATGTGGTGATGACGGGTGCGGGCCATTTTGTGGAAGTCCAGGGCACGGCAGAAGGCGCGGCCTTCACCCGCCTGGAAATGGACCAATTGCTGGGCTTGGCTGAAAAAGGCATCCAAGAGTTGTTCGCTTTGCAACAACAAGCCCTGGGTTGAGGGCTGGGGTCATGCGTCAATTGGTGTTGGCCTCGAACAATGCGGGCAAGCTGGCCGAGCTGCAAATGTTGTTCGCTCCTTTGGGTTGGCAGTTGCGCCCCCAATCTGATTTCAATGTCCCTGAGGCCGATGAGCCGTTTCACACCTTTGTAGAAAACGCCCTGGCCAAAGCGCGCCATGCCGCAGCCCACACGGGGGTGCCCGCCGTGGCCGACGATGCGGGCTTGTGTGTGGATGCTTTTGATGGTTTGCCTGGGGTGCAAACCGCCCACTATGCGACCCAGTTTGGCTACCCCAAGGGCGACGCCGGCAATGTGCGCGCCTTGTTGGAGCAGCTCGATGGTGTCGCCCAACGCAGGGCCGCCCTGGTCAGCACCTTGGTGGCTGTCAGAAATGCGCAAGACCCCGAGCCCTTGATCGCGGTGGGCCGCGCCGTGGGCGAGATCACCACTGCTGCGAAGGGCAGCCATGGCTTTGGTTTTGACCCGGTGATGTACTTGCCAGAACTGGGGCAAACCTTTGCTGAACTTGACCCCGAGGTGAAAAACCAATACAGCCATCGCGGACGGGCTGCCAGGCAACTGGTGGCGCTGATGCAAGCGCAGTGGGCCTGATCTTGAGCCCCACAACTGCCAGCTTGGACCTGGCCCAGTTGGGCGATGCAGCGCATTGGCTCAGGCCGGGCACCTTGCAGTTGCCTGCTTTGCCTCCCTTGTCTTTGTATGTGCATTTGCCCTGGTGCCTGAAAAAATGCCCCTATTGCGACTTCAACTCGCATGCCTGGGGGCCGGCCATGGGGGAGTTGCCGCAAGCGGCGTACATCCAGGCAGTGGTGGCGGATTTGCAGCAATCTCTGCCCTTGGTCTGGGGCCGACCGGTGCACAGCATTTTCATTGGCGGCGGCACACCCAGCTTGTTTGAGCCTTGGGCGATTGAGCAATTGCTGGGCCATATCCGTGCCTTGCTGCCGCTGGTGCCCGATTGCGAAATCACCCTGGAGGCCAACCCCGGCACTTTTGAGACCGATCGCTTTCATGGCTACCGAGCGGCGGGCGTCACACGCTTGTCGGTGGGGGTGCAAAGTTTTCACAATGACAGCTTGCGCGCCTTGGGTCGTGTGCACGACGCCGACCAAGCCATGGCCGCAGTGCGGGAGGCGGCGGATGCGTTTGACACCTTCAATATTGATTTGATGTATGCCTTGCCGGGCCAAAGTCTGAGCGCTTTGCAGCACGATTTGGACACCGCGCTGGGACTGGCACCACCGCACTTGTCCATCTACCACTTGACCATTGAGCCCAACACCTGGTTCGAGCGCCATCCGCCCAGCCTGCCAGAGGATGACGAGGCCTTTGACATGCTCGACATCATCACCCAAGGCACGGCCGAGCAGGGCATGTCGCGTTACGAGGTATCGGCCTATGCCCAAAAGGGCCACGCTTGTTGGCACAACACCAATTACTGGCAATTTGGGGACTACCTGGGCATTGGCGCGGGCGCGCACAGCAAGATCAGTTTTCCGCACCGGGTGTTGCGCCTGATCCGTTATCGTGAACCCGCCCTGTACCTCAAGCAAGCCATGGCAGGGCAGGCGGTGAGTCAAGGTCATGAAGTCGCGCGCAAAGACCTGGCTTTTGAGTTTGCCCTGAATGCCTTTCGCTTGAAAGACGGTTTTGCGCTGAATGATTTCAACGCCCGCACGGGCTTGCCATTGAGCGCCATCGAAGCCCCATTGGCCCAAGCCCAGGACAAAGGCTTGATTGCGCAAGTGGGCCAGCGGGTATTGCCCACGCAGCGGGGATTTGACTTTTTAAATGACCTGGTGGAATTGTTTTTGCCGCCAGACGCAAAGACCGATGTGCCACCAGTGGTGACAGAGCAAGCCCTGGTATTTCGGCCAAATCAGTGAGCTTTTCTCTTGCTTTGGCGCACCCGCCAAATCTCATCGATCACCATGGTGACGGCCCCGATGGATATGGCACTGTCAGCCACATTGAATGCAGGGAAATGGCCGCCATGAAACAGCGGCTCTAAAAACGCCCAGTGGAAGTCGGCAAAGTCGATCACATGGCCATAAAAGATGCGGTCCAACACATTGCCCACTGCACCGCCCAGGATGAGTGAAATGGCCAGACAAAACAGTTTTTGCTGGGGGTGGCTGCGCAGCATCCACACGATGAACCCTGCCGCTGCACTGCCCAGGCCAATGAAAAACCAGCGCTGCCAGCCTGACGCCGAGGCCAAAAAAGAAAAAGCAGCGCCGCTGTTGTGAACCCGCACCAGGTTGAAAAAATCAGTGATGACCAGGCTTTCACCCCATTGAAAATGGCCCACGATCAATACCTTGGTCAGTTGATCCAGCACCAAAATCAAGAGTGACAAAGACAGCCACAGCTTCAGGGATGGGGCGTTGCGTGAGGCCACGATTTGACTCCTGTTCAGGCAAACGAACGTGTTTCGCCCACGCCGTGTAAATTGCTGTCACAGCGCTGGCACAGTTGGGGGTGAGCCGCCACTTGGCCCACATCCGCCCGGTAATGCCAACAACGTTCGCACTTGGTGTGGGGTGAGGGACTGATGTGAACCGACATCGCTTCCCCTGCCTCGAACTGCACCGCAGAGGTGATGAAAACAAACCGCACATCTTCACCCAAGCTTTGCAGCAAGGCGTGGTCTGTAGAACTCAATGTGAGTTGCACTTGGGCTTGCAAAGACGAGCCCACTTGGCTTTGGCTGCGCAGCACCTCGATTTCTTTGTTCACGGCCTCGCGCAATTCGCGGATACGCGTCCATTTGGCCAGCAGCTTCGCATCGGGGACAGGCAGTTGCGAATAGGTGTCGGTAAAAATACTTTTGCCACCGCCAATCACGGACCAAGCTTCCTCAGCGGTAAAACTGAGAAATGGCGCCATCCAGCGCAACATGGCCTGGGTGATGTGCCACAGCGCGGTTTGGGCGCTGCGCCTGGCGTGTGACGCGGTTTGGGTGGTGTAGAGACGGTCTTTGAGCACATCCAAATAGAAAGCACCCAAATCTTCAGAGCAAAAGATTTGCAGCTTGGCCACCACGGGGTGAAACTCGTACACCCCAAAGTGACCGCCCTCGAACACCTTTGTGGCCGCGTTGTAGTGGCCCACGATGTCGGCTTGCAGTTGCGCGGCGCGGCTCAAAGCGTAGCGGTCGACTTCTAGCATATCGGCCAAGGCGACACCGTGTTTGGCGATGTCAAAGTCGCTGGTGTTGGCGAGCAAAAACTTCAAGGTGTTGCGCACACGGCGGTAGGTATCGACCACCCGCGCCAAGATTTTTTCGTCGATATTCAAGTCGCCGGAGTAGTCGGTGGAGGCCACCCATAGGCGCACGATTTCTGCGCCCAGTTTGTCGGTGACTTCTTGCGGCACCACGGTATTGCCCAGCGATTTGCTCATCTTGCGGCCTTGCCCATCGGTGGCAAAGCCATGGGTCAACAAACCACGGTAAGGTGCTCGGTCGTACAAGGCGCAGCCCAAAAGAAGCGAGCTGTGGAACCAACCCCGGTGCTGGTCATGGCCTTCCAAATACAAGTCGGCTTCGGGGCCACTTTCATGGAAAGGTGGCCGGTCGTAAGCGTCTTTGTGGCTGCCGCGAAGCACGTGCTCGAAGGTGCTGCCAGAGTCGAACCACACTTCCAAAATATCGGTGCTCTTGGTGTACTGCTCGGGGTGGTCACCCGCTTGGCTCAAGATGTCTTCCACCGTGGCACGGCTCCAGGCCTCGATGCCGCCAAGCGCGACCATGTCGGCGGCTTGGTCCAAGATGGCCATGGTGCGCGGGTGCAATTCGCCGCTGTCTTTGTGCAAAAAGAACGGCACCGGCACGCCCCACGAGCGTTGGCGCGAAATGCACCAGTCGGGGCGGTTGGCAATCATGTCGCGCAAACGGGTTTTGCCGTTCTCGGGGTAGAACTGGGTTTGCTCGATCGCGTCCAGCGCCAATTGGCGAAGTGTCTTGGGCGCTTTGTCGCTGGTGAACACACCCGCACCCTCGTCCATGCGGATGAACCACTGCGCGGCAGCGCGGTAAATCACCGGTGTTTTGTGGCGCCAGCAATGCGGGTAGCTGTGGGTGAT
>CAMDLJ010000097.1 GCA_945901665.1 Bordetella parapertussis
GCAAAGCCAAATCCATCGGCACCCAGCACCACCCCAGGGTGCAAGATGCAGTCCTGGCCGACCACGCAATCGTGGCCCACGTGCACGCGTGCGTGTAAACGGCTGTGTGCGCCAACGCGGGCTCCGGCCTCGACCACACACAAGGGCCCGATCTGGGCGGTGGGGTCGATCGATGCCGATGGGTCAATGACCGCACTGGGGTGGATGCGGGGCCCCACAGGCAGAGGATGGTGGGCGCGCCACAACTGGGTCAGTTGGGCAAAGTAATGGTATGGGTCAGGGGTGACGATACAAGCACCACGGGCCTGGGCGGCTGGCGCCAATTCAGGAGAAACCACCACGCAAGCTGCTTGGGTGCCGATCAATTGAGACTTGTATTTGGGATGGCTGAGGAAGCCCAAATCTTTGGGGCCGGCAGACCCCAGAGGGGCTAAGCGGTCGATATAGGTTTGAGCGTTGCCATGCAACTCGCCCCCTAATGCCTCGGTGATTTGACTTAAGTACAGCCCCACACCATGCCGCCAACAGCGTTTACTTGGTGCCGTTGATGGCTTTGATTACTTTTTCAGTGATGTCGTGCTTGGGGTGGATATAAACCGCCTCTTGCAGCACCAAATCATATTTTTCAGCCTCAGCGACTTGACGAACCACCCGGTTGGCCCGCTCGAGCACGAGCTGAAATTCTTCATTTTTGCGGGCATTCAAGTCCTCTTGGAACTCACGGCGCTTGCGTTGAAAATCGCGGTCTTGCTCGCTCAACTGGCGCTGACGCGCGACGCGTTGCGTCTCTGACAAAGTGGGGGCATCGCGCTCGAGCTTTTCAGAATTGGTCTTGAGGGTGTTGCCCAAGTCCATCAACTCTTTTTCGCGCCGTGAAAACTCTTGCTCCAGCTTGGTTTGCGCTGCTTTGGCGGTATTGGCCTCGCGAAAGATCCGATCGGTGCTGATAAAACCAATTCGGAATTCTTGCGCCTGGGCAGATACCCAAGTACCCAGCGCCAAAGCCACTGTCATAGAAAGTGTTCGCATGGTGTTCATCAAAACGATGTCCCGATCTGAAATTGCAATTTTTGTATTCTATCGCCCCGAAACTTGTTCATTGGCTCAGCCACGGCAAAACGCAGAGGACCGACCGGGCTGACCCAGCTGATACCCGCACCCACAGAAGTTCGCATCAGGGCGAAATCCACGTTGTCGCTGGCGCCATAAACATTACCGGCATCAAAGAAGCCATACAAGCGCAAGGTGGGGTCGTTGCCCACGCCGGGAAATGGGATGAAGAACTCGCTGTTGAACACCAGTTTTTTGGCGCCACCCACCACCAAACCCGTGGTGTCGCGGGGACCCAAGGAGCCTTGCTCAAAGCCGCGCACCGACCCCAGGCCGCCGGCATAAAAGTTTTTGTAGGTCGGCAAATCATAATCTTGCAAGCCTTGCGCCACCCCCACATCACCATTGATCCCCAAGGTGTAGCGTTTGGTGAAATTGAAATACTGTTGGTACAAGGCGCTGGATTTGGCATATCGGGTGTCTGCAGCCACGCCGAATTCAGTATTGGCCCGCATCAGGCGACCTTTGGTGGGGGTGATGGCACTGTCGCGTCCATCACGTGCCCAGCCCAAAGTGAGGGGGACGGACGTACAAGTTTTGTCGTAAGAGCATGATCCAATCAAAGAGGCCGGCATGTTCGAGCCCGGCTTGGTGATGGTTTGCTCACCAGCAAGCCCCACAAAAATACGGTCCAGTTCGGTCATCGGGACGCCAAAGGTCACGCCCGCATTGGTGCTCTCAGTCTGGTAATTGCCGGCTTGATCAATATAGGGCTTGATGGAGCGGTGAGACACGGAGAAAGTTCGGGATATACCTTCTTCGGTGAAATAGGGGTTGGTTGTGGCCACCGAAATCACTTTGTTGTATTCACTGGTGCTGAGCTGAATGCCCAAAAAGTTGCCACTGCCAAAAATATTGTCTTGCTGTACACCAAAGGTCAAAACCAGTTTTTCAGCGCTTGAGAAACCCGCGCCCAATTGCAAAGACCCCAATGGCTTTTCTTCTACCTTGACCAACAAATCCACCTGGTCAAAGCTGCCAGGCACCTCTTGGGTTTCGATATTGACATCTTTAAAGTAACCCAAGCGCTTCAAGCGATCGCGCGAAAGTTTGATGCGCTCGCCGTCGTACCAGGCCGACTCAAGCTGTCGAAACTCACGGCGAATGATTTCGTCACGGGTTCGGCTGTTGCCAGTGAGATTGATTTTTCTCACGTAAGCGCGTCTCGAAGGGTCGGCCTGCAACACCAATGCCACACGGTTGGTGGTGCGGTCAATTTCGTTGACGGCCTCCACTCGCGCAAATGCAAAACCAAAATTGCCAAAATACTCAGTGAATGCCGCAGTGGTCTTGGTCACGTCTTCAGCGTTGTAGGCCTGCCCCACTTTGATGCCGATCATGGTCTTGAATTCGTCATCTTTGCCGAGGTAATAACCTTGCAAGCGAACAGAAGACACCGCGAACATCTCGCCTTCAAAGATATTGATGGTGACACTCAAGTCTTGCTTGTTGGGTGAAATCGACACCTGGGTGGAGTCGATGCGAAAGTCCAAGTAGCCGCGCGCCAAATAAAAAGAACGCAAGGTCTCCAAATCAGCATTCAGTTTGGGGCGCGAGTAACGATCAGATTTGGTGTACCAACTCATCCAATTGCCTGAATTCAAGTCCATCAAATCTTCCAAGGTAGATGACTTGAAAACTTTGTTGCCCACGAACTGGATTTGCTTGATCTTGGCCATGTCGCCTTCGGTGACATTGAAGGTCAGGTTGACGCGGTTGCGGTCCACTGGCGTGATGGTGGTGACAATTTCAACCCCATAGAGACTTCGGTTGACGTATTGACGCTTGATGTCTTGCTCGGCCAAATCGGCCAATGAACGGTCATACGGTCGGCCATCGGACAAACCAATTTCTTTCAAGGCCTTGCGCAATGCTTCCTTGTCGAACTCTTTGGTACCAATAAAGTCAATGCTGGCAATGATGGGCCGCTCTTCCAGCAACACGACCACCACATCGTCTTTGACCTCAATGCGAATGTCTTTGAACAAGCCCAAGCCAAACAAAGCGCGAATCGCTGCCGTGCCCTTTTCATCGGTGTAGGTCTCACCCACCCGAAACGGCAGGGTGGCGAAAACAGTTCCTGGCTCAACCCGTTGCAGGCCTTCAATGCGGATATCACGCGCGATGAAAGGAGACACAGCCCAAGCCATGCTGGTAGCCCATGCGAACAAGGTCAATGCCTGGGCTGTTCGATACAAGGCGCGGGAAATCAAAGCATTCATATCGTGATTGGGGTTTGAAGTTGCAACGGGTGCCATTCATCAAAAAAGCATGCGCGCCACATCGTTGTAAAGGGCCACCGCCATCAAAGAGAGAACCGCTGCGAGACCCACTTTCTGCAGTCCGGCCATCCAAGCTTTGGCAGGGGGCGACCCTGTCACTGCCTCCCAAAGATAACACATCAAATGCCCACCATCCAAGATGGGAATGGGCAATAAATTCAGTACGGCCAGGCCAACGCTGACGAAGGCCAAAAAAGCCAGAAATGTGGTCCACCCTTGCTGCGCAGATTGGCCAGCCTGCTCGGCCATGGTGACCGGGCCAGACAGATTACCCCAGGAAGCCTGCCCCACCAACATCCGCGCAAAAATTTGCAGGGTCGTCACCGACAATTCCCAACACCGTTGGGCAGCCAGTTGTGCGGCTTGAACAGGCCCATGTCGCACCAAGGTTTGGGCCGGCGGTTCGCCCAAGCGAACCCCAATCCGGCCAACCCATGCCTGACCCTCTGGTGCGCGTTCGGGTTTGACTTCGATCAACAGGGCGCTGTCGCCACGGCGTTGCACTTCCCAAATTTGCGCTTTGGGCGGATCGGTTCGCCCCGCCTGGCGGATGAGTTGGCGCAATTCACTGGCGTCCTCAGGCACTTTGCCGTCCACCCGCAAAATCCGGTCGCCGCGTTTGATACCTGCGGCCTGGGCCACACTGGAGACAAGCACTTCGGTGACCACTGGTGCCGTCCATGCGCCTTGCAAACCCAAGCTGCGCAACCATTGGGCGTCACTGGTGTCTGACTGTGCTTGCGTCAAATCCAACTGGACCTGGCGCTGCTTGCCACTGTCACGCGACTGGACCACCACATCCAATACAGCACCCGCGTTTTGCATCAATGCCCAGTTGAAATCGGGCATCGAAAAAACATCTCTGGGCGTGCCGCTTTCGGTGGCCACGCTTAAAACCATGTCGCCGCTGCGCAAACCCGCTTGATCGGCGATGGATGCAGAAACAGGCTTGGCCAAAATGGCTTGGGGCATGGATACACCCCAGACATTCAAGCCCCAAAACAATGCAAACGCTAGCAATAGATTGGCCATGGGACCTGCGGCCACGATGGCACTGCGACGCCACAAATTTTGACGATTAAAAGCCCGATCGCGCTCATGGCCAGGCACCTCGGATTCGGTTTCGTCGAGCATGCGCACATAGCCGCCCAAAGGGATCCAGCCCACCACAAACTCCGTGTCTTGCCCCGGCCGTGGGCTGCTGGAGCGCCAGCGCCAAATGGGATGGCCCAGGCCAATCGAAAACTGCAAAACCTTGACATCACATGCCACGGCCATGCGGTAATGGCCGTACTCGTGAACGGCAATTAACAACGCGAGGGCCACCAAAAATGCAAGCAAGGTCATGGGTAAAGCCTCAAGCGCTCCAGCGCTGACACAAGGCCAAAGCCGTGTGCCTGGCTTGTTGATCGATGCCCAAGACATCCTCCAAATTGACCGGAGCGCTGGGCAAACAAGTCGACAAAGCCTCCAGGTTGAGATGGTGAATTTGGTCAAAGCGGATGCGTCTATTCAGAAAGGCATCCACCCCCACTTCGTTGGCGGCATTGAGAACAGCCGTGGTTCCCGGTGCCGCACGCAGCACCTGCCAAGACAACCACAGGCCAGGGAATCGCTTCGGGTGATCCAAGCTGTCAATGGCCTCAAATGTCATGGCTGACAGGGTTTGAAAGTCCAGGGCTTGGGCCCCTGAGGCGATGCGCTCGGGCCAACCCAAACCAAAGGCGATGGGCACCCGCATGTCGGGTGTGCCCAACTGCGCCACCACAGACGTGTCGCGGTACTGCACCATGGAGTGAACAATGCTTTGGGGGTGGATGACCACCTCAATGCGATCGGGCTCCAGACCAAAGAGGTAGCGCGCCTCAATGACCTCCAAGGCTTTGTTCATCATGGTGGCCGAGTCGACCGATATTTTTCGTCCCATTTGCCAATTGGGGTGGGCACAGGCTTGATCGGGGGTCACCGAGGGCAGCTCATGAACTGATCGCTGGCGAAAAGGACCACCGGATGACGTCAGGATGATTTTCTCCACCCGCGCGTTCCAGGTGCTCGCGTCTTCGGGCAGCGATTGGAAAATGGCTGAGTGCTCGCTGTCAATGGGCAGCAAAGTCGCACCGCCCTCGCGCACGGCCGTCAAAAAAACTTCGGCCCCGACCACCAAGGCTTCTTTATTGGCCAACAACAAACGCTTGCCCGAACGCGCAGCGGACAAGCAAGAAGACAATCCTGCGGCGCCCACAATGGCGGCCATGACCGTGGTGACTTCGCTGGCACTGGCCACTTGGTCAAGTGCTGCGGGGCCAGACAACACCTCAATGGGCAAGCCCAATTCACGCACTTTTTCACGCAACTGCGACGCATGGGGCGCGCTGCTCATCACCGCATAACGGGGTAAAAAACGTTGGCACTGGGCAAGCATGGTGTCAACTTGTACCGCTGCCGTCAAGGCGAAAACCGAGAACAAATCAGGGTGGCGGGCCACCACATCCAAGGTATTGACGCCAATGGAGCCAGTGGAGCCCAAAATGGTGAGGGTTTGCTTCATGGGAAGACTCATGCTTGCACCAGCATCAGGGCCAAAGGAAGTGTAGGCAACAAGGCATCCACCCGATCCAGCACACCCCCATGGCCCGGTAACAAGGCACTGCTGTCTTTGACACCGGCGCTGCGCTTGACCAAGGATTCTGCCAAATCGCCCACCACACTCATGCCCACCAGCAAAGCCACGCCCAAGAAAGCCCAGACCGGAGAATGTTGCAAAAGCATGCTGAACAGGCTAGGGCTGGTACTGATTTGCCAGCCATCCAAAGACAACCACATCAAAGCCAACACACACACGGCCATCACACCACTGAAGACGCCCTCCCAACTTTTGCCAGGGCTGATGTTGCTTGCAAGCTTGCGCCGGCCAAAAGCGCGGCCACCAAAGTAGGCCGCCACATCGGCCACCCAAACCAATGCAAGCACCGATAAAAGGTAATTCACGCCCATGGTTTTGGACTGGCACAAAGCCAACCATGTCAGCCACAAAACCAAAATGCCGCCGACCCATCGGGCCCCACGTGGCCACAAGCCCCAGCCAAGTACACCGCGGCGCAGCATCCAAGCCCCACCCAGCAACCAAACCAAACCCGCTATCCACCACAAGGCCGCAGGCGCTTGGATGGCCCATCCAGCCCACCAACTGGCCGCACACAGCGAAATGCAAATGACCGTCAAGATCAGTGCCGGGCGAAAGCCCAAACCATTCAGGCGTCCCCACTCCCAACTGGCCGCAGCCATCAGAATCAAGGTGAACAATGCCAAGGGTTCTGGGGGCGTGGCAAACAATGCCGGCAAAAGAAGCGCCAACAAAACCAAGGCGGTGATGATGCGCTGCTTGAGCATGAAACCTTGGCCGTCTCAGACGGACATGATGTCCTGCTCTTTGGCCGCGATCAGTTTGTCCACTTCGGCAATGTGCTTGTCGGTGGTTTTTTGCACCTCGGCCTCGGAACGCTTTTGCTCATCTTCAGAGGCCAATTTGTCCTTGACCAATTTCTTCACCGCATCATTGGCATCGCGGCGCAAATTTCGAATCGCCACCTTGGCGTTTTCGCCTTCGCTGCGAACCACCTTGGTCAACTCCTTGCGCCGCTCTTCGGTCATCGGCGGCATCGGAACACGGATCAAGTCACCCATGGAAGCGGGGTTGAGGCCCAGATCGCTGTCACGGATGGCTTTTTCGATTTTGGCGCCCATGCCCTTTTCCCAAGGTTGCACGCTGATGGTGCGGGCATCGAGCAAGCTGACATTGGCCACCTGAGTGATGGGGGTCATGTTGCCGTAGTAATCCACTTGCACCGAGTCCAGCAAACCGGGGTTGGCCCGGCCAGTGCGGATTTTGGTCAGGCCATGGCCAAAAGCTTGAATGGATTGGTCCATTTTGCTTTCCATGGTTTTTTTGATGTCAGCGATGGTCATGCGACTTGTCTCCTGTGCTGAAGGTTGTTCAGGCGTGGACCAAGGTGCCTTCGTCCTCGCCCATGATCACCCGTTTGAGGGCACCATTTTTGACGATGGAAAAAACCTTGATGGGCAACTTTTGGTCGCGGCACAGGGCAAAGGCCGTGGCGTCCATGATGCCCAAATTTTGCCCAATGACTTCGTCGAAACTGATGGTGCTGTACCTTGTGGCAGAGGGATCTTTGTGCGGATCAGCCGTGTAAACGCCATCGACCTTGGTGGCTTTGAGGACCACTTCAGCACCAATTTCAGCCCCGCGCAAAGCGGCTGCCGTGTCGGTGGTGAAGAATGGGTTGCCGGTGCCCGCAGCGAAAATAACCACCTTGCCTTCTTCCAGATATTGCAAGGCCTTGGGGCGCACATAGGGCTCGACCACTTGCTCAATGCCAATGGCCGACATCACCCGCGCCGTCAAACCCGCTTTGTTCATGGTGTCTGCCAACGCCAATGCGTTCATGACAGTGGCCAGCATGCCCATGTAGTCTGCAGTGGCGCGGTCCATGCCGACCGACCCACCAGCCACACCGCGAAAGATGTTGCCCCCGCCAATCACCACGGCCACCTCCACGCCCAATCGGGTGACTTCGGCCACCTCTTCGACGATGCGCACAATGGTGGCGCGGTTGATGCCAAAGGCATCATCCCCCATCAATGCCTCCCCAGACAGCTTGAGCAGTATGCGCTGGTGGGCGGGCTTGGGCGAAGACATGTTCAGGTTCCTTGCAGATAAGTCAAAGTGTAATGGCAGTCC
>CAMDLJ010000098.1 GCA_945901665.1 Bordetella parapertussis
CCAATGGGCCCGTTGAACACCTTTTGCTGGTGCTGCGGGTCGCGCACGATGTAGCCAGCGGTGAAGATCGAAAACTCGGGCACCAGTTTGGCAATGTCAAACGCCGACACCGTGGTCAGCTCCAGGTTGCCGCGTGCCATGGCGGCAGGCTCGGCCCCTTGTTTGAACAGCGAGGCATTGAGGTGTATTTGCACATCAAATTGGTTGGGTGCCGCTTTGTCCAGCGAATCTTTGAACACCGTCCACATCTTGGCGTGCCAGTCATCGGGCACAGCGGGGGTGGAGATGCGCAGCGGAATTTTGGTTTGCGCCAACAAGGGTGTCAAAGCGCCACACAGAGCCAGGCCCATGAACAATGGGGCCAAGCGGCGGCGTGTCAGGTCAAAACGGGTCATGCGGTCTCCTGGTTTCGGTGGATATGGCCAACCCTTGGGGCGGCATTCAACCCGGATGTTAAGCGCAGACGCCGCTGTGCCCTGATAGGTCCTGCACACCCTTACAATGCGCGCTCATTGACCCATAGGAAGCGTGGCAGAGTGGTCGATTGCACCGGTCTTGAAAACCGGCAACGGGCAACCGTTCGTGAGTTCGAATCTCACCGCTTCCGCCAAGTCAAGAACAATTGCCCTCTCTGGGACCCATCAAGCCGGATTGCTGGAAAAAGGCCATGCAAAACCGCAAGGCCTCTGAATCACAACCGGTACTCTGCGCCCACGGAGTTGATTTGATGGTTGTTGTAGTTGTATCCGTCGCCCACCGATTTGGTGATGCCCAGTTGGATGTTCAACCGGGGGTTGAGCATGAAGCCGCTGCTCACACGGGTGACGCGTCGCTCTGAGGTTTTGTCTTCGCCCGCATCCTTTTTGACCGCAAGACCAACATAAATGGTGTTGATCGGGTAATACTTCAGGCCCAACTCCTGTTGGAAGTTGGTTTGGTTGGCGGTCGCGCTGTAGTTGCTTGTACCGATGGCACCATCCAAAACCAAAGAACTGCTGTGGGACAACTGAACCGCACCGTGAAAACCCACGGAAGTGGATGTCAAGGCTTCGTAATAGCTGCCGGTATAGCTGAAGTTGGTGTTGGTGGTTGTTTTGCTGCTGGCGCGAACCAAACTGACCGTGGCGCTGGGGCCGATAAAGTAGCCCAAGCTGACCCTTTGTGCTTCAACGCTTTTGCCGATCAATTGCATCGGCGTGGTTTGATAGAACGTGCCTGACGAGACTTGCGTTTCAAATTCAATTTCACTGACCACGGAGCCACTGTAAATCTTGGTGCCGACCTTGCCCCTTTCTTGACGGGCATTCACCACGTCTCTTTGATTGATGTTGTAAGGCGTGTAGCTGGCATAGATTTGGTTGACTTTTTGTAGCCAAGGCTGCTCATCAAAAGGTTGGCTGTAGTCCATTTTGACGGGCGCGAAATAGTGTGTTGCGCTCAACATCAGACCGTTGCCATAAAGGTTGTCTGTGCGCTCGGTATAAATTTCATTGACCGATGCGCTGCTCCATGCGCTTTGATAGGTTTGGGCTTGCGCGCCCAGCGCCAGTGCGCCCAATGCAACGCTGCCTATGGCCACCATGAGTTGAGCGCCAGTGCCTTGCACACGGCACAATTTGAATTCTTTAGATTTCATAAAAATGATCAATGTGGGTTGCCTATTGAGTTGATCGGAAGGAGTGCCGCATGCTTGAGCCACCCATACCGCGCGGGCCAATAGGGTCTGGGAAACCAGATGTCCCAGGCATTTGGGCGGCATGCCTAGAATGAAGAAACAAAGCGCCCACGCCGGCCTGGCCGTGGGTGTGTCTTTGGAGGCATTCACTGTTCATGAAAATCAAACTGCTGCTATGCGTTTTCTTATCTTTTGTATGGACATTGCCCACCATGGCCCAAAGCGTGAGTGAGCCCTCCTATGTATTGCTCAAGAGCGAGCCGCCGTTTGAGCTGCGTGACTACGGTGTTTTGACCGTGGCCGAAACCACCATCGAGGGCGACTTTGATGTGGCGGGTTCGCTTGGGTTTCGCCGGGTGGCGGGGTACATTTTTGGGAAAAACCAAAACATCAAAGGCGATAGCGAAAAAATCGCCATGACAGCGCCTGTGACCATGGAGGCCCAAGAACAACAGTGGCGCTTGCACTTTGTCATGCCGCAAGGCTTGACATTGGCCAACTTGCCCAAGCCCAGCGACAGCAGTGTGCAGTTGCGTGAAATGCCACCGCAACGCATGGCATCGGTGCGCTTCAGCGGCTTGACCACGGCGGCCAGCATTCAACGCCACACCCAAATGCTCAAGGATTGGTTGTCGCAGCAGCAGTTGGCATTTGAAGACAAACCTCAAGTGGCCCGCTACAACGATCCGTTCACCCTGCCGTGGAACCGGCGCAATGAAATATTGATACCGGTGAAAGCAGGTCCACCGCCTTGAATGAATCCGTCGTTTTTTGATTTGCGCACAACACACTTATTCCAAGCAAATGACAAAAACCTTCGCTGTTTTCCTGCACCAACCCACGTGCTCAACCGATTCGGTCAATGGGGTGATGGCCGCTTTGTCGCCCATGGCCCGCATCAAGCTGTTCACCATGCACAAAGTGCTGAATGGTTTTTTTGACGATGTGGACGTGGTGGTGTTCCCAGGTGGGGATGGGGAAGCCACGGCATTTCGCCATGTGCTCAAGCCCAATTTGACGCAAATTCGGGCCTTCATGCAGCGCGGTGGCAAGTACCTGGGCATATGCATGGGCGCCTATTGGGCGGATGCATATTATTTTGACTTTCTCAGGGGCACCCGTGCGGTGCAATACATCAAACGCCCCAAGGCAGACATCCGTGCGTCTTATGGCACCACAGCGCCGGTATTGTGGCGCGATCGCCCTGAGCGCATGTATTTTTACGATGGGCCCACCTTTGTGGGGGGGCGCTTTGAAACCGTTGCCACTTATGCCAACGGCGACCCCATGGCCATCGTGCAAGACAACCTGGGTCTGGTGGGTTGCCATTTGGAGAGCCAGGCCCATTGGTACACCAAAAAGGTGATGCAAGCCCAATGGCATCAAAATACACACCACCCCATGCTGTGGCAATTTGTGGCTGAACACTTGTTGCAGCGACGGCAAATGCCATTGTTTTAAATCGGCGACAGTTCAACCGTTCTTCCACTGTCACAATGCACTTTTACCCAGGAGAAAAAATGAGCGACAAAGACACCATTGCCCACATCGAAGCCTTGGACGCCAAGCGTGCCGAATGCATATTGGCCCGCGATTTTGCCGGCCTTGAGCCCTTGATCGCAGAAGATTTGCGCTATGTGCACTCCAGTGCTGTGTTGGAGAACAAGCAAGAATATTTGGCCAAGTTGTCCAGTGGCCACTACACCTACCGCGCCCTGACAACCGTGCAACGCGAAATGCGCGTGATCGGTGATGTGGTGCTGGTCAACGGGGATGCGCGCATCGATGTTGAGGTCGGCGGCACAGCCAAATTGGTGATGAGCCGTTACTTGCAGGTATGGGTCAAGCGCAGCACGGGTTGGCAGATGGCCTCTTGGCAATCGACGCCCATTCCCCAGAAGTGATCAAACGCAGCGTGCCCCATCGACCTCGATGCACACGCCGCTGATGAACGCGGCCTCGTCGCTGGCCAAGTACAAGGCCGCATTGGCCACATCCGTGGCAGTTGAAAACCGGCCCAGTGGAATGGTGCTCAAAAACTTTTGACGCCGGGATTCGTCGACAGGGCCGCCTGCAAACTCTGCTGACAATCCCGTGTCGGGGTTGAACACCGGGTTGATGCAATTGACGCGGATGTTGTCGGGCCCGAGTTCAGCGGCCAGCGATTTGCTGGTGGTGATGACCGCGCCCTTAGAGCCGTTGTACCAAGTCAGGCCTGGGCGAGGTCGAACACCAGCGGTAGAGGCGATGTTGATGAACCAACCTGCGCCTTGCTGGCGAAAAACCGGCACGGCATGGACGGTGGAGAGGTAAATGCTTTTGACATTGATGGCGTAGACCTGGTCAAACTCTGCCTCAGACACCTCCAGTGCGGGGCGGTTGCGATGCGTCCAGCCGGCATTGTTGACCACGCCATTCAAGCCTTGGCCGTGGGACTTTGCAAAGTCCACCATGTGCGCCCAATCAGAACTGCGGGTGACGTCTCCCGCACAAGACCATGCTTGGCCACCGCTGGCTTTGATCTCTTGGCAAACACGATCGGCACGCAGGGGGTCGATGTCGTTGATGGTCACCACAGCCCCTTCTTCGGCCAAGCGCTTGGCAATGCCCTCACCAATGCCGTTGCCTGCACCGGTGACCAAAATGGATTGACCTTTGACTCGCATATGCAACCTTTCTTGTGAAAAATGCCATCGCGGGCATTGAAGGTGGAAATCTTCCCACAAGAAAATAGGCCATCAGGCTGGGGTTTGCCTGCCCCTGTTGTTGGTACTTCAGTTTTTGGGCTTACTGGTGTTGAAAGACCAAATCAAGTTGAATTGTTTGCTCTTGACAAATGACAGGCAATCAAAGCGGGTGCTGCTGGAAATGATTTTTTCGCAGGTGTAGGAGTTGGGCTGAATCCGCGCCATGCAATAAAGGCGCTGGTCTTTGGAGGAGATGTCTTCGCAAAAGCGGGGGTTGTTTTGTTCGGCGGCTTCGCACATGAGCCGCATGTCTTTGGTGGGCTTTTTATCGCAGTTTTCAGCCCATGCAACGTTCAAAACCAAGGCCGAAGCCAGAAATACCCAACGCCATTTATTGATCACTTTTCCGCCCATCCGAAAAATCTAGACGGACTTTATTTTAATCGCCAACCAGCGGGTGAAATGAATATTTTTATGCCCCTGATGAGCGTGTGCATGAAAAAGATTTAAAGATCGCGTGACGATTTGAAGTCGGGTGGCGGGCGAAACTGTTCGGCCACTGCGCCTTTGATTTTTTGCACCAACAATCCAGTGGTTTCTTGGCGCAGGGTGACCAGCCGCAGACGAATGTATGCAGCTTGCGCTTTTTGGGGGTCGGCTTCGGCTTCGACCAAGGCCTGCGCCCACAAGCCATCGCGGCGAATGCCTTGTTGCATCTCACGCATCACCATGGCTTGTAACAGTTCATCAGAGGGTGCGCTGGCCATAAGGTCTTTCAGTGGGGGAAGGGTGAGGTGGTCTCAGGACTGGCGGTGCTGTGCCGCCGTCAAGCCGCTTGTAGGCGCCGGCACAGGGCTTGTCCGGTTTCATGGGTGCCCAGAAGGCCGCCAATATCGCGGGTGCATTCACCAGATGCCACGCAGTCGCTGACCGCTTTTTCCATGGCCTGTGACGCGGCCCAAAAATGGGGTTTGTCGTGGCGCGAAGCATGCCAGGCCAACAACATGGCCGCAGACAAAACCTGTGAGAAAGGATTGGCCAGGTTGAGGCCAGCGATGTCTGGCGCAGAGCCATGCGCGGCCTGGCCCATGGCATGTTGGGCACCGGCATTCAATGAGCCGCCCAGGCCCAAGCTGCCTGAAAGCTCTGCGGTGAGGTCAGACAAGATGTCGCCAAACATATTGGTGGTGACAATCACATCAAACTTCTCCGGTGCGCGCACCACATGCGCCATCATGGCGTCGACGATGAAGTCGTCCACCGCCACATCGGGAAATTCTTGGCCCACATCGGCGCAGGCTTGCAAGAACAAACCATCGGTGATGCGCAGCACATTGGCTTTGTGCACCAGGGTGAGTCGCTTTTGGCGCAAACGGGCCAACTCAAATGCGCTTCGGGCAATGCGCTCACAGCACACCCGGGTGATGCGCCGCATCGATATGGCCACATCGTCTGTGACCAAAATTTCGCTGTGCCCCATGGCCATGTTGCGGTCGGCATAAAACCCCTCGGTGTTCTCACGCACCACCACCAGGTCAAACGGTCCGGTCAGGGTTTTGATGCCGGTATAGGTTTTGGCCGGTCGAATGTTGGCATACAGGTCGAGGTTTTTGCGAAAAAACTTGGATGGATTGATCTCACCTTTGGATTCGTCTTTGAAGTCATAAGTGGCCATGGGGCCCAGCAGCAGGCCATCGGCGGCTTTGACTTTGTCCAGCAAGCCCTGCGTGACCGTGGCGCCATGTTGGCGCAAGCTGTCATGGCCTGCGATTTCATGGCTCAGTTGCAAGCCCAGACCAAAGACCGCATTGGCTTTTTCCAGCAACTCGACGCTGACCTGCATGGTCTCTGGGCCTATGCCGTCGCCGGGGATGATGACGATGTTCATGTCAGCTCATTCAGCTTTGAGGTTGGCTTCTTTGACCAGCTTTTCAAACTTGACGGCTTCATTGCGCACATATTCAGCAAATTCTGCTGGCGTGTTGCGCGGAACGCTCAAGTTGTCAGCATCAAAGCGTGCGCGAATATCGGGGCTGGCCAAAATGGCATTCACCTCTTTGTTCAGGCTCTGCACCACCGCAGCGGGTGTATCGGCAGGTGCAAACAAGCCGCCCCACAGCGAATAGCTAAAACCTGGGATGGCCACCTCCGCCACTGTCGGCACTTGTGGCAGGGAGTTCATGCGTTGGGGCGTGGTCACGGCCAAGGCTTTGAGCTTGCCTCCTTTGACTTGGGGCACTGCGGCCGATGCGCTGCTGAAAAACATTTGAATGCGGTTGCCCATCAAGTCGGCCATCAGTGGGCCCACACCTTTGTAGGGCACATGCACCATATTGAGTTTGGCGCCCACCGACAAGGCTACCGCGGCCAAATGCCCTGGTGTGCCTGCCCCCACCGATGCAAAACTGAACTCGCCCGGTTTGGCGCGGGCTTGTTGCAGCAATTCACTCAAGGAGTTGTAGGGCGCGTCTACAGGGGCCAACAACACCAGCGGGGCATTGCCAATCAACACCACGGGAATCATGTCTTTGAGCGGGTCGTAGCCCAAATCCTTCATCAGCACCCGGTTGACCGCAATCTCGCCGGTTTGGCCCAAAAACAAGGTGTGGCCATCGTTGCGGGCTTTGACCGCCAAACGCGTGCCCACCGTGCCTGACACACCGGGTTTGTTGTCCACCAAAACGGTTTGTTTGTACACCGAAGTCAGCCGTTCGCTGACCAAGCGGGCAAAGGTATCGCCTTGGCCGCCAGGCGCATAGGCCACGATGATGCTGACCGGTTTGGTGGGGTAGTCGCCCTCTGCAGCAGCGGCGCTGCCCGAGGCCCACATCAGCCCAGTGCACAAAGCAAACAAGAGGCTGTGGCGCCAGGCGAAGTTCAAATTCAACAGGTTCTTCATGATCAACTTTCTGTAATCAGTGATGGGGTGACAGCGGACTCGACGCTCAAGCCAGCAGGCGCTGGCGAATGGTCTCGGGGCTGAGGACTGCCAAGGGTGGCTGTCCTTGGTTGGGGATGCCGACTTGGGTGGCGTTCAGCAGCATCGACACCATGGTGTATGTGCCCGACAAAACAATCAGGTCAATGATCTGTTGCTCGCCCAAAATTTGCATGGCCTTTTGCCACAAAGCGTCATTGACTTGGTGGTTCAAGGTGAGTTGAATGCAAAAGTCATAGACCAACGCTTGGGTTTCGTCCATGCGCTGAGGGCGCTGGCATTGGCGCAAATCATCGGCAATGTGCTGTGGCAAACCAGCGCGGATGGCGATGGGCTCATGCGCCCACCACTCGTATTGCGCATTGGCCACCCGGGCCTGGATCAGGATGGCGAATTCGTTGAGTGCTTTGGGCACCGAGGTTTTAAAGCGCAAGTAGTCCAGCAGGTCAAAGCATCGCCGCGCCATTTCTGGGCTGCGCATCAAGGCGTTGTAGGGCCCACCCAGACCGGCACTGGAGATTTTCAAAATATCGTCGGCCAAGGGGCGAACCTCGGGGGG
This sequence comes from Bordetella parapertussis, assembly GCA_945901665.1. The sequence continues at coordinate 7,860 of CAMDLJ010000098.1, forward strand.
CAGTTCTTCGTAGCTGCGCAGGGCAAATCGTTCGTTCATGGGGAGGCTCCAGCCAAAGTGTGAAGGGATTGAAAAAAAGTACGGCGTGTATTGGTGAAGTGTGGCCGACAGCGGCTGCTCCAATCGCTGGCGCGCACAGCCAACCAGTCGGGTGAGCCCATCACCTCTGGCGATGTCAGGTCATAGCAGGCAAAAGAGCGCGGGCCGTGGTCGTGGTTGAGGTAGCGCTGGGCGCGCACACAGCCATCGACCATGGCCAAGCCAGGCATGTGCTCTTGGGCGTACCACTGCG
>CAMDLJ010000099.1 GCA_945901665.1 Bordetella parapertussis
GTACAGGCCTAGACAGCCAGGGGTGATGCGACCGCGCTCAGAAACCGCTGTGGCTTCGATGGTGAACAAGCCCGCGCCGCTGTTGAGCAAATTGCCCCAGTGCATCAGGTGCCAGTCGCTGGCCAGGCCGTCCACACATGAATACTGGCACATCGGTGCCACCACAATGCGGTTGGCCCGTTTGAGGGGTCCGCGGCCGGAGCCGAGTTCGAATTCGCTGAAAAGTGCGCTCACAAATCTCTCCAAGGGTATTGCGTGCTGAATGCTAGCTTGAATTGGCCAGGTGAACTGTCTTGGCAGCGATCTGACATGGCAAGCGGTTAGCATTCACACATGAAACCAAATCAGATGTTTTCGCCGTGTTTTTTTCGCTCAACCGCATTGCACTTTGCCAAAAGCTTTTGTTGCGCCTGGGTGTTTGGGGCTGCGGCCCCGGCTTGGAGCCAAGACAAGTCCCTCGCCAATGACATTTGGATCAATCCAGGCTTTGTTTCTTATCACTTCCCTAAGCATCAGTTGAGTTTTAATCAATTCAACCCAGGCTTGGGAGCAGAGTGGCGCCAATCCAGCGACCTGTCCTGGTCTGGCGGCTTTTTTCACAACAGCGATTGGGCGCGAAGTTATTACGCTGGTGCCTACTGGACACCAGTTCAGTGGGCGGGTTGGCGCTGGGGTGCTTTTGCCGGATTGATCAATGGCTATCCCAAAATGCTCGATGGCGGGGTTTTTCCCTTTTTAGCCCCGGTGGCCACCCGCGAGTGGGACCAATGGGGCGTGGGCATGAGTTTGCTGCCTGATTATGAAAACCGACTGCATGGCGCCTTCACCGTGCAAGTCAAATACAAATGGAAGCCTTGAGCGGTGACTGACCTGCCTTTGTTTCCCCTCAGCCAAGGCTTGTTGCCCCAAGGTTTGTTGAACCTGCAAATCTTTGAGGTGCGCTACCTGACCATGATCCGACACAGCCACAAAACGGGCACGCCGTTTGGGGTGGTCATGCTGGCCCAGGGCCAAGAGGTGCGACAAGCCGCCGCCACCGAGCGCCTGATGAACCACGGATGCTTGGCCCATGTGTCGGTCCTCGACGCTATCCAACCCAATTTATTGCGCGTGCAATGCGTGGGTGGTCAGCGGTTTCGCTTGGGTGAACATGAACAAGCTGCCAATGGTTTGTGGCGCGCCAATGTGAGTTTGTTGGCAGACGATCCAGCGACAGCGGTACCCGCGCATTTGCAATTTGCCGCTGACCGATTGCGTGAGTTGTCAGATCATTGGCTGGCGCGTGGTCTGGACCCAGACCAGTGGCCATGGCGTGGCGAACCGTCTTTTGGTGACAGCGCCTGGGTGGCGCACCGTTGGTTGGAGTTGCTGCCGCTCAGCCCAGCGCAAAAACACAGTGCCATGCTCGAGGCCGACCCATTGCAGCGCCTGCAACGGGTCGGCGCGTGGCTCAAATCTTTTTAACCACAGCACAGGTGTTGATCCATGAAACAACGACTATCCCCTTCTCTGAGCAGGCGTTTGTGTTTGGGTGTGGCCGCCTCGGCTGTGCTGGCCCCGGGGCTGTGGGCCCAGACCTTTGGCGCCAAACCCATCCGCTGGGTGGTGGTGGCGCCAGCTGGTTCTTCGCTGGATGTGATTGCCCGCGCCATGCAAGACAAACTGCGCGAGCAATTGGGCACCACCATCGTGATCGAGAACAAGCCACAAGTCGGGGGCACGGCGGGTACCGCAGAGGTCGCACAGTCGCTACCTGATGGCCACACCTGGGTCATGTCGTTCAACGGTCCCTTGGCTTTTGCACCCCACCTGTACCCGCGCTTGCCGTACGCACCTCTGCGCGATTTGACGCCGGTGGTATTGACCACCTCACAGCCCAACTTGATCGCGGTTAACGCCAGCTTGCCCGCGAATAACCTGCAAGAGTTGTTGGCCCTGTTGCTGGCCAACCCCGGTAAATACAACTTTGCATCGGTGGGCAATGGCAGCTCTTCCCACTTGTGCATGGAGTACATCAAGGCCTTGAGCGGTACTTTTGCCGTGCACATTCCCTTCAATGGCGGGCCACCTGCGGTTTTGGCCACCGTTGGTGGCGAGACCCATATGATCGCCGCCGTCCCGACCTTGCTTACCCCGCAGATCAAAGCCGGACGCCTGAAAGCCATTGCCGTCACCGGTTTGCAGCGTTATGGCCTCACGCCCGAGGTGCCCACGGTGACCGAAAGTGGTGTGCCCAGCTTGAAGGGTTTTGAAGCCATCGCCTGGAACGGTGTTCTCGTGGCGGCGGCCACCCCCAAGCCCTTGGTGGAGCGCATCAATGCCGCTATCAACCTGGCTTTGCAAGACGAATCGGTGCGCCAACGCTTGCAAGCCGCTGGTTTGGAACCAGCGGGTGGCACGCCTGAAAAATTTGCCCAACTCATGCGCGATGAGTCGGCCAAATGGCTGCCCATCATTCGCCGCTCTGGGGCCACCCTGGGCTGAAGCGCCCAGGACTTCTGCTCTCCCAATGGGTCGCTGATGCGCTTGACCTATGCCCCACGGCGTCATTGGCAAGGCCGCAGCGACGTGGCGATCGCTTGAACTTCATTTTGGGTATCGGCATGGATGACTTTGATCTGGTGGTTTTGGGGGCGGGAGCGGCGGGCATGATGGGCGCATTGGCGGCGGCCCAAGGCGGTCGCCGGGTCTTGTTGGTGGAGCCTTTCATGGACCAGGCCAACAACTTGGCCATCAGTGGCGGCTTGTTTCCGGCGGCAGGCTCGGCCCTGCAGTCCCTGGCTGGGGTGAATGACAGCCCGGCGCAATGGCTGGCCGATTTGCGGTCTTTCGCGGGCGACAGTGTGAACGAGCGCATTGCCGCGCCCGTGGCCCAGGCCTTGCCAAGCGTGGTTGATTTTTTGACCGGCCGTTTGCACGCCCCCATCGGTTTTTTGCCCGATGTGCTCTCAACAGGGCACAGCCAGTGTCGCTTTCACAGCACCTTGCCCGCTGGCGGCGCGGCATTGCACCATTGGTTTCGCCAGCAAATTCGCGCCCATCCCCTGATCACCTTGCACCCGGATGCGGCGACCCCGCAGCGTGGCCCCCAAGGTTTTGTGCTGCAGGTTGAAAACCAGCGCATGAGGGCGCCGCATGTGCTGCTCGCAGGGGGAGGTTTTGGCGCCAACCCGGCTTGGGTGGCGCAGCACATCCCCGCCATGCATGGGGCGCTTTACAACGGTGCGGCCCACCAAGATGGCAGTGCCATCGCCTTGGGTCTTGATTGGGGCGGGCAGTTGTGGGGCATGGATGGCTTTCAAGGGCAGGGCCATACAAACCCGGGCGGGCGCACGCGCCTGGGCATGGGCATTCCTGCCCTGGGGGGGATTTTGGTCAACCGGCAAGGGCAGCGTTTTGTGCGCGAAGACATCGGGCCTTCGGCCTTGGCGCCATGGGTGATGGCACAACCACAGGGCTTGGCCTTGGAGGTGTTTGATGCGCACATCGAGGCTGGCTTGGCCCAACATGCCGCCTACCAATCGGCTTTGCAGGCCGGTCAGGTGCTGCGGGCTGATGATGTGCAAGGCTTGGCGGCGTTGGCAGGTGTCGATGCCCAGGGGTTGCAAGCCACCCTGCATGCGGTGCAGGCCATGGCGCAGGGTCGCGCCAGCGACCCCTTGGGCCGAGCCGACTTTGCCCGGGTCCTCAACGGCCCTTGGCTGGCCTCATGGGTGACCGGCGCTTTGTCGCACACGCAAGGCGGTTTGGTCACTGACGGTGATGGCCGTGTGCTGGACGCGCAGGGCCAATGGATCACCGGTGTGTGGGCCGCAGGTGGGTGCGCCGCAGGTTTGTCTGGGCGCGGTGCCGAAGGCTATTTGCCGGGCAACGGCTTGGCCCAGTCGTTTGGTTTGGCCTGGCGCATGGCCCAGGCCCTGGGGCCAGCGGCCCCTTGACTCACTCCATGGTGGCGCCCGAAATCTCCACCGCCCGCTTGAATTTGTCCAACTCTTTGCGGTGAAACACCGCGCTCTCTGCGGGGGTGCTGCCCACTGGCGTCACGCCTTGGGCATCGAGTTGTTGGCGCACTTGGGGGTCGGTCAAGGCTTTGGCCACTTCGGCAGAGATGCGTTGAACCACGGCTGGCGGGGTACCCACTGGGGCCATCAGCAGCACCCAAGCCGTGGCGTCAAAGCCAGGAATGAACTCGGCCATGGAGGGCAAGTCGGGGAATTGGGGCGAGCGCTTGTTGGAGGTCACCGCCAAAGGCCGCACGTTGCCCCCGCGGATCAGCGGCGACATCGAGGGCAAGCCGCCCACCGTGACTTGCACATCCCCGGCCATCATGGCTTGGGTGGCCAAGGAGTCACCGCGGTAGCTCACATGGGTGATTTTGAGGCCTGCATCGGCACGGATCAACTCCATCACCAAATGCGAGGTTGAGCCTTGGCCAGAGGATGAATACGCCATTTTGTCGGGTTGCGCTTTGGCCGCGGTGACAAACTCGTTGAAGTTTTTGAATGGTTGCTTGGGGCTGGTGGTCACCACTTGAGGGAACGACACCAACACCGAAATGGGCACAAAGTCTTTCAGGGCGTCATAGGGCAACTTTTTAAACAACCAGGGGTTGATGGCCATGGTGCCGGGCGAGCCCAGCAACAAGGTGTAGCCATCGGGTTTGGCACGGGCGGCAAAGTCGGTGCCAATGTTGCCGCTGGCCCCGGTTTTGTTGTCCACGGTGATGCCTTGACCGGTGTTGGCAGCGATTTTTTGGGCGATCAAACGACCCACCACATCCACAGAAGAACCCGCAGAAAAAGGGTTGATCAAAACCACGGGGCGGGTCGGCCAGTCTGCGCTTTGCGCCTGTGACAAAAACGCCAAACTGGCGCACGCCATGCCCGCAGCGGTTTTGGCGAGACGGTTCAGGGTGGGGGCCATCCCCCATTGGACTAGGGTGGTGTGCATGGGGTTTCCTTTCGGGCCGTTCAAGGGTGGGTGGTTTTAATGGGCAGCCAGCGCGGCCAACACCTCTGCGGTGCTGCGCGTGAGACCAATGCGGGGGAAGGTGAACTTCAAGGTATTGGCATGGGCTTCGGCCGAAGGGCTGGCCGTGGCGTCGGACACAAACACTTGGTGGTAGCCGCGTTCATAGGCGTCGCGCGCGGTGGACTCGACGCCCACATTGGTGCTGATGCCGGCCAACACAATGGTGCGGATGCCACGTCGGCGCAATTGCAAGTCCAATTCGGTGCCGTAAAACGCGCCCCATTGCCGCTTGGTGATGTGCAAATCGCTGGCTTGTGCACCGGCCGCCTCCACCACGGTGGACCAATTGGCCGGTTTGGCTGCGCCCGGTGGGGGCATGGCGTCGGCCAGGGGGGCCAGGGCATCTTGCACACCCAAAGTGCCCACGGTCACCCATACCACTGGGGCGTGGGCGGCGCGAAAAGCATCGGCCATCTTCTTGGCTTGGGCCACCACGGCGCTGCTGGGCTGCGGGTGAACGTCCATGGCCACGATGCCGTGCTGCAAGTCGATCAGCACCAAGGCCGTGGTTGTGGGGTCAAGTGACAAACTGGGGTTGCTCATTGAAAAATCCTCGTTAAAAACTTACACATTCATGCCGGCTTCGTGGCCCTCGGCAGTGGCCGACAAAGTGTCGCGGGCGATCTTACAGTCGCCCACCACAGTCACGCTGAGGCCTGCCGCCACCAGGGCTTGGTGCAGTTCGTCGTTGGGTCGGCGTGGCGTGGCGTAAGCAAAAAAAGCCACGTTGCCAATGTCTTGCAAAGGGCCGCCAAACACGCTGCGGTACTGCAGGCAGGCTTCGTTTTCAAAGCGCTCGGTCCACACCGGATCAACCCAGGTTTTGACCTCGATGCCACGCTCGAAAAAGCGTCGGTGGATGCGTTGGCGCATCACCAGCACGACCTCTTCGGCGATGGTCTCGCGCGGTGACAGCACCACCACGCGATCAAAGCGGTCGCGCAAATACTCGGCGGCGGCATAGGTGCCTTCGGTTTGGTCCAGGTCGTAGATCACGGCGGTGCCCGTCAGCGGGCCCCGGTGGGTCAGCAACTCGGCCATCGCTTCACGCAGGTCGGGCACCACCCCAAGCTCTTGCAATTGAACAGGCAAATCTTGTGGCCAGGTCATTCGGGCACCGGTGGCCAGCACCACGGTGTCGGGTCGCCAGGCCAGCACATCACCCACTTGCGCGGGGCGGCCCAACTGAAACCCCACGCCCAAGCGCTGGGCAGTGATCCATTGGTGGTCGTAAATGCTTGACATTGACTCACCCAAGGGCAGTTGGGCCATCAAGCGCGTTTTGCCCCCCACCTCGGCTGAGCTGCCCCACACCATCACCCGATGGCCGCGCATGGCCGCTGTCACAGCCGCTTGCAGGCCGGCGATCCCCGCACCCACCACGGCCACTTTGCGCGCAGCGCGGGCGGGCTCCAGGCGCTCGTCGAGTTCATTGGCCTGGGCCAAGCGCGGGTTGTTGTCGCACCCCATGTGGCGGTTGTTGTTGATGGTTTTCCAACAGGTGTTGCACGACACGCAATAGCGGATGTCGCTGGCGCGACCGGCTTGGGCTTTTTGCGGCCATGCCGGGTCAACGATCAATGAGCGGCCCAAGCCAATCATGTCCGCGTCACCACGCGCCAAGATCGCCTCCGCCTCAGCCGGATCGGTGATGCGACCCAAGCCCATCACCGGTACCGTGGGCGTCCAGGCCTTGAGGGCGCGGATCAAGCCCATATAGGTCTGGCGCGGGTAGCTGTCGTCGGGCAAGTGCATCTCCAAACTGCGGTGGTGCGAGCCCTGGCAATAGGTCAGGTAATCCACGCCGACCGCTGCCACCAAGGCTTGGGCAATTTCGCCTGCTTGGGTCTGCGCAATCCCCCCAGGCACGCCGTCGTCGCCTGGTAACTTCACGCCAATGATGAAGCCCGGCCCACACAGCTCGCGGACGGCTTGGCAGGTGTCGACCAAAAACCGCAAGCGCCTCAACGCATCGCCGCCATAGGCGTCGTCACGCTGGTTGGAGCGGGGGGACAAAAACTGGTGAAACAAATGGCCGTGCCCTGCCGACACCTCAATGCCGCCAAAGCCACAGGCTTGCATGCGCAGGCACGATTGCGCGGTGTGCTCGATAAATTGCGCAATCTCTTCCATGCCCATGGCGCGGGGCATGGAGTAGCTCAGGTCATCGGGCAAAGCAGAGGCACCCAGGGATTGGTAGGTCCGCCCAGGCACATGGCGGCCACGGCCTGTGTCTTGCACCTGGCCGATCAACACGCTGTCGTGGGCGCGCACCCCGTCGGCCAAGCGGCGCAGGTCATCCACCATGCTGTCGTTGAAAGCGCACAAGCGCTCCGGGCCGTGGTGGGGAGCAATGCCCATCGGATCGGTCACCACCATGGCCGCACCCCCTTTGGCGCGGTTCACGTAGTAATGCAAATAGCGCGGGTGCAAGCCTTGATGGGCGCCAAAACGGGGCGAAATGGATGCATGGGTGATGCGGTTTTTCAGCCTTTGCCCAGCCAAAATTTGTGGGCTGAACAAGCGGGGGTAAGGGGTCTCGTCCATGGGCAAGGCAGTATGAATCAAGGCACTTTAACCCAGGCCAAGAGCGAGCCGACCCCTCAAATACCCGCAGATACAAAGAAAAAACCAGCCCTTTTGGGGCTGGTTTTTCAAGAGTGGTGCCGGAAGCCGGAATCGAACCGGCACGGTGTTTTGCACCGGCAGATTTTGAATCTGCTGCGTCTACCAATTTCGCCACTCCGGCAGGAGGGAAAGACGGAATTATGGCACAGTGCGGGGATGACATATCCAACCATTGAAGACGCGATCGGCCATACCCCCTTGGTGGCCTTGCAACGCATAGGCGCCCAACACAATGCCGAGCGCGGCAATGTGATTTTGGGCAAGCTCGAAGGCAACAACCCCGCCGGCTCGGTCAAGGACCGGCCTGCCTTGTCGATGATTCAGCGCGCTCAAGAGCGTGGCGACATTCGACCCGGCGACACCTTGATCGAGGCCACCTCGGGCAACACCGGCATTGCGCTGGCCATGGCTGCAGCCATCAAAGGCTATCGCATGGTGCTCATCATGCCCGAGGAGTTGTCCATTGAGCGGGCGCAAACCATGAAAGCCTT
>CAMDLJ010000100.1 GCA_945901665.1 Bordetella parapertussis
TTGCTGGCGATTTTTGTCGGAACCATGCTCATTTCATGGTTGCCTTTGTTAGCCCTGGGCTTGCCGACTTACCTGGGCAGCATGCCCTGACGGATCTGCGCACGGCTCATTTTTCAGTCCTGCGATTTATCGGTTGGCCTCGAATGCCCGTTACAGCGCAGGTGCCGCGCTGGCAATGTCCATTTCTTTCAAAGTCAAGGCGACGGCATGAACCGCCTGCGCCATCTCTACCGGCCCAATGGCGCCAATGCAGCCCACGCGGAAGGTCTCGACTTGGGTCAGTTTGCCCGGATACAAAATAAACCCATGTTTTTTGGCGATGTCATAAAAGGTTTTGAACTGGTACTTGGGGTCCGCCGGCGCATGAAAAGTGACGATGATGGGTGCTTGGATGGCAGGGTCCAAAAAGGGTTTGAAACCCAGCGCGGCCATACCGTCCAACAAAGTGCGGCAATTGCTTTGGTAGCGTTGTAAACGAGCGGCTTGACCGCCTTCTTCCTCAAACTGTGCAATGGCCTCATTCAAGGCCACCAACACATGCGTGGGTGGGGTAAAGCGCCATTGACCGGTTTTTTCCATATAGACGTACTGGTCATACAAGTCCATGGCCAATGAACTGTTGTTGCCCTCGCATTCAGGCAGGATGGCTTTGCGCATGAATACAAAGCCCATGCCGGGCACACCCTCTAGGCATTTGCCACTGGCCGCAATGAGCGCATCAAAATGCACTTTTCGGGCATCAATTTCCAGGGCGGCAAATGAGCTCATGGCGTCAACGATCAAGCCTTTCCCATGGGCGTGGCAGACATCGGCCACCGCTTGTAAAGGGTTGAGGACGCCTGCCCCCGTTTCACAGTGGATCATGACCACATGGGTGATGCTGGTGTCGGACTGCAAATGCTTTTGCAGCACCTCGTGGCTCACCGCCGCATCTTCTGCAAAAGGGACGACGGTGGTGCGCCGCCCCATCAGGTGGGTGAGTTTGGCCGCCCGCTTGCAATAAGCGCCGTTGTCGAGCACCAGCACGTGGCCGTCCGGTGGGACCACCGTGGCCACGGCCGCTTCCACGCTGAAGGTGCCACTGCCTTGCAGGGGAACCACCACATGGCTGTCTTGCCCATGCACGATGTCCAGCAAGCTTTGGCGAACCCGGGCAGTGATGGCAATGAAGTCGCTGTCCCACGAGCCCCAATCTCTGAGCATGGCCAGTTTGGTGCGCAAGCTGGTGGTCAGGGGCCCGGGGGTGAGCAAAACGGCTTCGCGGTGTGTTTTCATCTGAACTTCATCCAAAAGGTGGCTCATTGTTCATAAAAATCAGAGGGTCAGCGCCAGATGCCGATCTGCATCCACAGATGGCAGATTTTCAGTTGTAGATTGTTGACAATTGAGCGGATTGTGCTCCAATTCACACATGCTTCAAGACTTGGCAGACCCTTTTGCCCACGCCCACCCAACGATTGACATGCTGCAAAAAAGCTCCTTGACTGGGGCCGTGCAGCAGGCCATTGAACGACTCATTCACAGCGGTGAACTGGCCCCAGGCGACAAGCTGACCGAAATGGCGCTGGCGGAGCGGCTGGGGGTATCGCGGGGACCGGTGCGCGAAGCCTTTCGGGTGTTGGAGGAGGCGGGCTTGGTGCAGTTGGAGAAAAACCGTGGCGTTTTTGTCCGCGAGGTGTCGCTCCACGAAGCCCTTGAAATTTTTGACATGCGCGCGATGATGGAAGCCCATGTCGGCGCCACCTTGGCCGTTCAAGCCAATGCAGAACAACTCCAAACCTTGCAAAGCTTGATTGACAGCATGGAGCTAGCGGTTGTCCAGCAAGACCATGCGCAGTACTACTTGCGCAACGTCGAATTTCACGAAACCATGGTCTCCTTTGTGGGCAATCAAAAATTAACGTCCATTTACCGTCGCCTCACGCGCGAGTTGGGTTTGTTTCGGCGGCGCAATTTGACCCAGCAGTCCGAGTTGTTGGCCTCAGTCCAGGAGCACCGCCATATATTGACTGCCATTGGCAGCCGCGATCCCGCAAAGGCATCAGACGCTTTGCGCCAGCACGTTCTGCTCAGCCGCGAGCGCACCGCACGCAATCACCCCCAAGCCCTGAATCCCAAAGATCTATAAAGAGTTGAACATGAGCATCCAAGTCAATCAGCGCCAATACCGGTTGGCCCAACAGCCCGTGGTGGTGGTTTGTGTCGATGGCTGTGAGCCCGATTACCTGGGCCAAGCCGTGGCCACTGGGCACATGCCTTGGATGAAAAAGGCGCTCAGCCATGGCACAGGCCTGGTGGCTGACTGTGTGGTGCCCACCTTCACCAACCCGAACAACTTGTCCATCGTGACCGGCGTGCCCCCCAGCGTGCATGGCATCTGTGGCAACTACTTGTTTGACATTGAAAACCAGGTGGAGGTCATGATGAATGACCCGAAATGGCTGCGCGCGCCCACCATTTTGGCCGCCTTGTCCAATGCGGGACAAAAGTTGGCGGTGGTCACGGCCAAAGACAAGCTGCGCCAATTGCTCGGGCATCAAATGAAGGGCATTTGTTTTTCTGCCGAAAAAGCCGATCAGGCCAATTTGGCTGAGCATGGCATTGATCAGGTGTTGGTCAAAGTGGGCAAGCCACTGCCCAGTGTTTACAGCGCCGATTTGTCGGAATTTGTTTTTGCAGCGGGTGTGTGGCTGATGCAGCACCAGCGGCCTGATGTCATGTACCTGTCCACCACCGATTACATCCAGCACAAATTTGCACCGGGCACCGATGGGGCCAATGCCTTCTACGCCATGATGGACGGGTATTTGCAACAACTCGAAGACATGGGTTGCGTGATCGCCTTGACAGCGGACCACGGCATGAACGCCAAAGTGGGCATGGACGGCCAACCCCATGTCATTTACCTGCAAGACTGGTTCGACGCTTGGCTTGGGCCCGCGGTTGCCCGCGTGATCTTGCCCATCACCGACCCTTATGTGGTGCACCACGGGGCTTTGGGTTCGTTTGCCACTGTTTACCTGCCCTCATCTGCCGATGCGGCTGATGCAGTCAAGCGCCTGCAAGCGGTTCAGGGCATTGAAGCGGTTTACACCCGCGCACAGGCCGCCGCGCATTTCGAATTGCCCGCAGACCGAATTGGCGACTTGGTGGTGGTGTCAGAGCGTTTCACCGTGCTGGGCACGGCTTTGTCCAAGCACGATTTGTCGGGCCTGGATGTGCCCCTGCGCTCGCATGGCGGTGTCAGCGAACAACGGGTTCCATTGGTCTTGAACCGGCCCATCACCGGCCTGGACCCGCAGCGGCGTTGGCGCAATTTTGATGCCTTTGACCTGGCACTGAACTGGGCGCAATGAACCCGTTTGGGGCATCAATTTCAATCAGGAAACAGCGATGATGGACATGGCAAGTTTGATCAAAGAGCGCCAACTCGACGCCATGCGCAGTCTTGGGCGCAAATTGGGGGCAGGGCGCGAGCGCCACATAGAGGTGTTCAACCCCTTCACCCAAAAATGCTTGGGTACGGTGCCCAAAGCCACGTTGGAGGAGGTGCGCGCCGCTTTTGACTGGGCGCGTGCATATCAACCCCAGCTGACCCGCTATGAACGTGCGGCCATCATGAACAAAACCGCAGAACTGGCCCGTGTCCATCTGCAAGAGATCGCGCACTTGATCAGCGCCGAATCGGGCTTGGCCATCAAGGATGCTTTGTATGAGGCCGGGCGGGTGAGCGATGTGTTGCTCTTTGGTGCCCAAGAGGTGCTGAAAGACGACGGCCAAATTTTCAGTTGCGACCTGACCCACCATGGCAAGCAACGGCGCGTTTACACCCAGCGCTCACCTTTGTTGGGTGTGATCACCGCCATCACCCCGTTCAACCACCCGATGAACCAGGTGGCGCACAAGGTCATTCCCAGCATTGCCACCAACAACCGCATGGTGCTCAAGCCCTCGGAGAAGGTGCCTTTCTCGGCCATTTATTTCGCCGATTTGCTGTACCAAGCGGGCCTGCCCCCCGAAATGCTGCAAGTCATCACCGGTGACCCGGCGGAGATCGCTGACGAGATGTTGACCCACCCCGCGGTGGATCTGATCACTTTCACAGGCGGCGTGGCGATTGGCAAATACATTGCCAGCAAAGCGGGCTACCGCCGCGTGGTGTTGGAGTTGGGGGGTAACGACCCCCTGATCGTCATGGATGACGCCGACCTGGACGAAGCATCTACCTTGGCGGTGCAGGGCTCTTACAAAAATTCGGGCCAACGCTGCACCGCTGTCAAGCGCATGCTGGTGCACGACAAAGTGGCTGATGCATTCACTGAGATGGTGTTGGCCAAAACCCGCGATTGGACCTATGGCGACCCCAGCGACGAAGCCAACTTGATGGGCACGGTGATTGACGAAGCCGCTGCCAAATTGTTTGAAACGCGTGTGAATGCAGCCGTCAGCCAGGGGGCGCGCTTGCTGGTGGGCAACCAACGCCAAGGGGCTTTGTACGCGCCCACCGTGTTGGACCGGGTCAGTCCCGAGATGACCTTGGTGCGAGAGGAGACCTTTGGCCCTGTTTCACCCATCATCCGTTTTGCCGATATCGATGAGGCGATTCGCATCGCCAATGGCACCGCCTACGGGCTGTCCAGCGGCGTTTGCACCAACCGAATGGATGACATTGTTCGGTTTGTCAATGAATTGCACATGGGCACGGTCAATGTGCGCGAGGTGCCCGGTTATCGCCTTGAGTTGACGCCCTTTGGCGGCATCAAAGACTCGGGCCTGGGCTACAAAGAAGGGGTGCAAGAAGCCATCAAGAGTTTCACCAACCTCAAAACCTATTCCATCCCCTGGATCTGATTGGACGTGCATGGCCCTCACCATCAACGACATTGAACAAATTTATGCCCAACGCGGGCATGAGCAATATGCCGGTGAACCGGTGACCATGTTGGAGCATGCCTTGCAATCGGCCCATTTGGCCGAGCAAGAGGGCGCTGGCGACGAATTGGTGGCCGCTGCCTTGCTTCATGATTTGGGCCATTTGCTGCATGACATCGGCGGTACCCCCAGTGCCGATGGCATTGACGACGTGCACCAATACCGTGTGGTGCCGTTTTTTCGGGGCTTGTTTTCTGAATCCGTGATCCATGCCGTGCAGTTGCATGTCGATGCCAAGCGTTATTTGTGCGCGGTGGACCCCAGCTATCACGATGCCCTGTCTGCGGACTCCAAGCGCAGCTTGCAATTGCAAGGCGGGATTTACTCGCCTGAACAAGCGCTGGCCTTCATCGTCCAGCCCGGCGCGCAAGATGCCGTTCGCTTGCGCCGTTGGGATGATCAGGCCAAACAAGCGGGTCGATCCACACCTGAGTTGAGCCATTTTTTGCACCATGTTCGGCGCTGTGCATTGAGTGACTGAGATGGCCCTGACCTGGCCGGTGTTTCTGGCCGTGCTTTTGGGGGCCTTGCTGCACGCCGGCTGGAATGCGCTGGTGAAATCGAGCCAAGACAAGACCTTGGACACGGCGCTGATTCATGTGCTTTGTTCTGTGCTGGCCGTTCCTTTTAGCCTTTATTTTGGCCTTCCGCCCATGGACGCCTGGCCATTTATTTTGGTCTCCTTGGTCATCCATGTGGGTTATTACTTTGCCTTGGCCGGCGCCTACCAACACGGTGAATTGGGCTTGACCTATCCCTTGATGCGCGGCACAGCACCCATGTTGGTGGCCCTCACGTCCATGGCTGTGTTGGGTGAGGCCTTGACCGCCTGGGGTTGGTTGGGTGTGGGCCTGATTTGCACCGGGGTGTTGTTTCTGGGGTCAGGTGCGGGTTTGCTGAGGCACCGCAAAGCGGTTGCGTTTGCGCTGTGCAATGCAGTGCTGATTGCTGTCTACACCGTGGTGGATGCCAAGGGCGCACGCCTGTCTGGCAACGTGGCGCAGTATGTGGCCCTGTTGTTTGCGCTGGATGGTTGGCCTTTTGCGTTGATGGTTTTCATGCAGCGCAAAGGGCAGGTATGGCCCTATGTGCGCCAGCGCTGGCCTGTGGCCGCGGGTGGTGCCGTGGCTTCTTTGGGTTCGTACGCGATTGCGCTGTGGGCCATGACTTTGGCACCGGTGGCCATGGTCGCCGCTTTGCGGGAAACCTCGGTGCTGTTTGCCGCCATTTTGGGGGCTTGGTTGCTCAAAGAGCCTTGGACACGCCTGCGGCTTTTGGGCACCGGGGCCATTGTGTGTGGTGTCATGTCTTTGCGTTTGGGATGACGCTGGAATATCTGGATCAAGGAGAAAGAAATGAGTGACATCGCCTTGCCCCAGCATGCCCGTGTGGTGGTGGTGGGCGGGGGCATTGTGGGTTGTTCGGTGGCCTATCACCTGGCTTTATTGGGTTGGACCGATGTGGTGTTGTTAGAGCAAGGTCAACTCACCAGTGGCACCACATGGCATGCCGCTGGCTTGGTGGGGCAAATGCGCGCCAATCGCAGCATGACGCGCATGAGCAAATATGGCATTGACCTTTATGCCCGTTTGGAACAAGAAACTGGGCTGGCCACGGGCTGGCGCCAATGTGGCAGCGTCACTGTGGCGCGCACCCCAGAGCGGATGAAACTGCTTCGCCGTCAAATGGCCTTGGCCGGCAGTTTTGGTGTGGAGGTGCACGACATCTCGCCGCTGGAAGTGGCCCAACGGGTTCCCCTTTTGCGCACTGATGATCTGTGCGGCGCGGTGTGGTTGCCAGGGGACGGCAAAGCCAATCCCGCCGACCTGACCATGTCTTTGGCCAAAGGCGCGCGCCTGCGCGGCGTGAAGATTTTTGAAGGTGTGGAAGTCACTGGGGTGTTGCAGGCCCAGGGCCGAGTGCGTGGTGTGCAGACCCAGGCTGGCGAAGTGAGCTGTGAAATGGTGGTCAATTGCGCGGGCCAGTGGGCGCGTCAGTTGGGCTTGCTCGCCGGCGTGAATGTGCCTCTGTATTCGGCCGAGCACTTTTACTTGGTGACCGGCAAGATTGAAGGCATCCACCCCATGTGGCCGGTGGTGCGCGACCCCGATGGCTTCATTTATTACAAAGAAGAGGTGGGGGGCTTGGTCATGGGTGGCTTTGAGCCAGTGGCCAAGCCTTGGCGGGTAGACCCGATACCGGCCTCATTTCAGTTTCAGTTGCTGGGGGAGGATTGGGACCAATTTGAAGTCTTGATGCGCAGCGCTTTGCACCGCACACCTTGCCTGGAAACCGCCGACATCAAAATGCTGCTCAATGGGCCTGAGAGCTTTACCCCCGATGGCAACTTCATCATGGGAGAGGCCCCTGAGTTGCGCCACTACTTTGTTTGCGCGGGCTTTAACTCGGCGGGCATCGCCAATGCAGGCGGGGCCGGTCGCCTGATGGCCGAATGGATGGTGGGGGGCGCACCCAGCGTGGATGTGTGGGACGTTGACATCCGCCGCTTTGCGCCATTCACCAGCAATCGAAGCGCATTGGCTGAACGCACCGTTGAAACCCTGGGTTTGCATTACGCCATGCGCTGGCCTCGGCATGAATTGCAAACTGCGCGCCCCCTGCGCACCTCACCGTTGTATGACGCTTTGGCCGCCAAAGGGGCGGTGTTTGGCAGCAAAAATGGCTGGGAGCGGGTCAATTACTTCAAGCCTTTGGATGCGCCCCCTGCGCGCGACACCTTGGGCACGCCCGATTGGTTGCCATGGGTGCAAGCGGAACAAGCGGCCACCCGCCAAGCGGTGGCCTTGTACGACCAAACATCGTTTGGCAAATTGTTGGTGCAAGGGCGTGATGCACTCGACTTGTTACAACACCTGTGCATGCGCCATGTGGACACGCCTGTGGGTCAGATGGTGTACACCCCCATGCTCAACGATCGGGGTGGGTATGAAAGTGATTTGACCGTTTTGCGTTTGGCCCTTGATACCTTTTTGATCATCACCGGTTCGGCCCAAGCCACGCGGGACATGGATTGGATTCGTCGCCACATGGTGCCAGACAGTTGGGTCAGCGTGACCGACGTCAGCGCGCTCTACAGCGTGCTGTCCCTCATGGGTCCGTTGGCGCCAGAGCTGATGACCCGTGTCAGCCCAGACGATGTTTCGCGGCAAGCCTTGCCCCTGCGCAGCACGCGTGAAATCGA
>CAMDLJ010000101.1 GCA_945901665.1 Bordetella parapertussis
CGATTGGCCCCATTGGGAAACTGGCCCATATTGGGCAAGATGATGTCGCTGGACCGCACAAACACATAGTCACCCACCTTGCGCGTGGCCATGGACAAAAAGCCCAGCGGCGTTTCTGGGAAATCCAGTTGCGGCAGCACCTTGAATGCCGGAGAAAACTGCTGCCCCGCCACGATGGCGTGCAGATAAGCGTTGTGAATGGGGTCTGAACCGTTCTCCACAATTTGCACCCAATTGCAGGGCAGGTTCATGCGAAACGGCACCACCTCGTTGTCTTCGGGGTTGTCCACGCAGTCGTAGGTGGGGAACTCGGGCTCGGCATCCACCGGTCCCATGTAAGCAAACAACAGCCCCTTCCACTCGTGAATGCGGTAGGCGCCTTGCACAAAATTGGACTTGATGCGGCTGGTGGGTGGCTCGGCGGGGGTATCGAGCACGGTGCCATCCACATCGAAATGCCAGCCGTGGTAGCAGCAACGGATGCCGCGCTCGGCCACGATGCCGTATTCCAGCGAGGTGCCGCGATGGATGCAATGGCGGTGCAACAAACCCAACTGGCCCGAGCCGTCGCGAAACACCACCAGGTCTTCGCCCAGCAAGCGCACGGGCACTGGCAAGTCTTTGACTTCGGACGCCAGCAAAAAGGGGTGCCAGTAGCGTCGCAGGTATTCCCCACCGGGGGTGCCAGGACCCACCTGGGTGATGAAACTGTCGTCGTTGGGAGCCGGACGGTTGTGGTAGCCGCTGAAGGGCCTCAACTCGCGCGCCGATGCCGGTTTGGATGGTTCTGTCATGCGCTGTCTCCTTTGCGCGGCGATGCTATGCCAGACGCTTGATTAAGTCAATCAATTGATTTAGAGTCCGCGCATGATTTCTACTGCACCCATCACCGACCCTGTTGAGCCCAGCGAACTGGGTCGCGGCCCGCTGGCCCGTGCTGCCTTGATCCAAGCCGGCGTGCAGGTGTTTGGCGAAAACAGCTTGGCCAGCGCCACCACCCGCGAGATTGCCCAACTGGCCGGACAAAACATTTCGGCCATTGCCTATTACTTTGGCAACAAAGAAGGTTTGTACATGGCGGTGGCCCATCACATTTGCGATATTTTGTTGGAACGCTTGGGACCCTTGCTCGATGAAATTGAAGCCCAACTGGCACAGGGGCCGAGTGCACCCGATGTTTACTTGCAATTGTTTGGTCGGTTGATCGGCGCAAGCCTGTCCACCCACCAAGAAATGCTGACCGTGACCAGCATCGTGGTCAAAGAGCAAATGCACCCGACCAAGGCCTTTGACATCTTGTATGCAGGCTGTCTAGAGCGTTTACACCAAGTGGGCGCACGCTTGATCGAAGCCTACACTGGCGAGCCACCGGGTCAGCAAGAAACGGTGTTGCGCTTCCATGCCTTGCTGGGCCAGAGCTTGGCCTTTCGGTTTGCCCGTGAAACCATTGTTCGGCGCGCCGGATGGAGCGATATCGGCCCCGCGCAAGTCGCCTTGATCGAGCGCGTGGTCACCGAGCAAGTGTGTGACGCTTTGCGGGGCCTGCGCTGGCGCCGCCAAGGTGCCGACCCGCGTTGAGCACGTCACCTTGGCGTGCTTGACGATTTCTGGTTTTCAAAAACCCTTCACTGGAGACTCCCCCATGAACCGACGCCGCCTCACCTTGCTGGCCCTGTTGTGCGCGCCCTTGATGGCCTGGTCACAGGCTTACCCCAGCAAGCCCATCCGCTTGGTGGTGCCATATGCCCCCGGGGGTGCGGTGGATTCGCTGGCGCGACCCGTGGCGCAAAAACTCAGCGAAATTTTGGGCCAACCGGTGATCGTGGACAACCGCCCCGGCGCCAACGCCACCTTGGGCGCGGACAACGTGGCCCGCTCCAGCCCCGATGGCTACTCCCTCGTGCTGACCTCCATCGTGCATTACCTGGTGCCGTTTTTCTCGAAAGCCGTGCCCTATGACACGATGAAAGACTTCACACCGATTGCCCAAATGGCGATCACGCCCAACATCTTGGCAGTGCACCCTTCGATGCCGGTCAACTCGATCAAAGAATTGATCGATTACGCCAAAAAGAACCCCGGCAAATTGTTTTACGGCACCACCGGCGTGGGCTCGACCCACCACTTGGGCGGTGTGCTGTTTGCCCAAATGGCCAACATCAGCTTGGAGCACCTGCCCTACAAAGGCGGCAGCCCCACCATCAACGACGCGCTGGGTGGGCAAATCCCAGTCGTCATCCTCACCTCGCCCACCATCTTGCCCCACGCCAAAGCAGGGCGCTTGCGGGCCTTGGGTGTGATCGAAGGCAAGCGTGCGCGGTCCTCACCCGATGTGCCCTCGATTGGCGAGACGGTGCCCGGCTATGCCGTGCCCGACACCTGGTTTGGCGTGCTGGGGCCAGCCAATATGCCCAAGCCCATCGTGGACAGACTCAATGCCGCTTTCCGCCAGGCCATCAACACACCAGAGATCAAACAACGCTTAGAGGCCGGTGGCTATGAAATCACCGGCACCACCAGCGCCGACGAGTTCACCCAATCCATCAAAGCCGACGCAGAAGTGTTTCGCAAGATCGTGGTCTCGGCCGGTATCAAACCCGAATGAAGCGCCGCGATCTGCTGGCCGCTGCGGCAGCAGGCGGCTTGAGCGTCTCCAACTGGGCCCAAAACTACCCGAGCAAAGCGGTGCGCTTGGTGGTGCCTTACGCACCCGGTGGTGGGCTGGATGTGTTCAACCGGCCCATGTCGATCAAACTGGCCGAGTTGATAGGCCAATCGGTGGTGATTGAAAACCGTGCCGGGGCTTCGGGCGTGATTGGTGCCGATGTGGTGGCCAAATCAGCTCCGGATGGCCACACCATCTTGAGCGCCTTTTCCTCGCAAATTTTGCAGCCCCATGTGCTCAAAAGCGTGCCCTTTGACAACCAGCGCGACTTCACACCCATCTTGGAAGCGGCGCGCGCGCCCATCGCCATCGTGGTCAACCCGGCGCTGCCGGTGCAGTCCATGAAAGAGCTCATGGCCTACGCCAAGGCCAACCCCGGCAAAGTGGGCTATGTGACCGCCGGCTCCAACACCTCGCAGCACCTCACGGGCTTGATGCTGGAAAAAGTCACCGGCGTGCAACTGATCCACGTGTCCTACAAGGGGGGTGGCCCTGCGCTCACAGACCTGTTGGGTGGACAAGTGCAAATGGGCATCTTGGTGCTGGGCCCCATCATGCAACACGTGCAAAGCGGCAAACTGCGCGCACTGGCGGTGATCGAGTCCAGCCGCGCCAAAGCTGCGCCGCAAATTCCCACCCTGGAAGAAACCGGTTTTGGCGGTGCGACCATGCCCGACACCTGGATCGGCTACTTTGGTCCGCGCGGACTGAGTGCGCCCATCACGCGCCAGCTCAATGGCTGGATCCAACAAGCCTCTCAAGCCAACGACGTGCGCCCGCGCCTGGAAGCCGCCGGTTACGAAGTGGGCGGTGGCACACCAGAACAATTTGCCGACAAGATCCGCCAAACCAATGACAACTACCGCCGCATCGTGGCGGCGGCCGACATCAAACCCGAATAAGCCCCAAGGAACCCCATGAAACTCGCCACCTTTATCGATGCCTCACAACACACCGTCATTGGCGCGGTCGACACCGCCAGCCAAACAGTGCTGGCGCTGCAAGCCGCGCACCGCCAACACAAAGGCAATGACAGCCCGCACCTGGTGGACATGCTGGCCTTGATGGACGGCGCAGAGCCCGCCTTGGCCTTGGCCCGTGACATCGAACGCCTGGGTGCAGGTGCAGGCCCGCATCGTCATGCCCTGGCCAGCGTGAAGCTGCTCGCCCCCGTGCCCGTGCCACGCCAAATTCGCGACTTCAACAACGCCGAAGACCACATGCGCAACGCCCCCGCCGGCATGCAAATGTTGGTGGCGCGCATGAAGGGCCAGCCAGTGCCAGCGCGCAGCGATGTGCAAGTGAGCATCCCCGACGTGAACTTTTCACAGCCTATTTTTTACATCAGCAACCGCTTCAACGTGGTCGGCACCGAGGCCACAGTGGAGTGGCCCAGTTACAGCGAGTGGTTTGACTACGAAGGCGAGTTCGGTTTTTTCATTGGCAAGGGCGGCAAAAACATCAGCAAAACCGACGCCCCGAAGCACATTTTTGGCTACACGGTGTTCAACGACTTCTCAGCGCGCGACAAACAAATCCGCGAAATGGAAGGCCGCATGGGCCCGACCAAAGGCAAAAGCTTTGACACGGGCAATGCGATGGGTCCCTGGATCGTGACTGCCGATGAAATCCCCAATTCGCGCGACCTGAAAGTGCAAGTGCGCGTCAACGGCGAGGTGTGGGGCAACAGTTCAACGAGCAGCATGATCCACAGCTTTGAAGACATGATCGCCTACATCTCCGAATGTGAAACCCTGCACGTGGGCGAGTTTTTTGGCAGCGGCACCATGGCCGGCTGCTGCAGCCTGGAATGCGACCGCTGGATGAAAGACGGCGATGTGATCGAAGTCGAGTTCGAGCGCATTGGTGTGCTGCGCAACCCGGTCAAGCGGCTAAAGAAGTAAATCGCTTGACGATCGGTCTGCGCAAGGCAGGCCGATCATATTTTCTTTGAGTCACGGCTTATCAAAAATGGCCACGCCTGCTCTGATGGCTGCAGTGGCCAACTCAGCATCCAATGTGACCAAACGAAAGTCATTACCGCCCTTCGTTGATCAATGCCTTGAGGTTGATCGAGGCCAAGGGTTTGCGTTTTTTCATGAATGCCAGCACGTCATCCACTGCAGCCCCTTTGTCAGGATTGGTGTCAAAGTGAGCGGGCACCAGTTCAGCCACAGCCTCACACCGGAGGGTGATGGTGCAGTGATTCCCCGCCTGCACCCCGCGCAGCAACTTCGGCAATTTGGTCTTGGCT
Source organism: Bordetella parapertussis (assembly GCA_945901665.1). The sequence goes on from CAMDLJ010000101.1 coordinate 4,920, forward strand.
TCGTAAGAACCCACTTTGATGTTCACAGCATTTCCCCAAGCATCTAAATAGACCAGTTGCAAGATGTCAAGTCTTTTGATGTTTTCACCCCGATAAGGCACTTTCCAATGCCCCAAATGGGGTGAGTGTCAATTGCAACCATTTGAGCGATACCAGACAGCCTCAACCCATTTTTTGGGATGCCGCCACCCAGTTTTCCACCATGAGTCCCGGCACCCCCGCAAACTCTGCCACGTTGTTGGTGACCAGCACCAAGCCTTGGCTGCGGGCTTGGGAAGCAATGTGCAAATCATTGACCCCAATGGGCATGCCCAATTTTTCCAGTTCACTGCGAATAGCGCCATAGTGCTGCGCAACAAGGGCTGTGTACGGCAACACTTCCAGGCGACTGGCAAAGTCCTCGATCACCTTCAAATTGGTGGTCACTTGTGCGCTTTTTTCGGCACCGTGGTAGAGCTCAGCCAATGTGATGGCCGACATGGCCATCCGCCCAGCATGTTGGTTGAACACGCCCAGAACTTCGATGGGGCGGCGCTTGATCACATAAATAACGATGTTTGTATCTAATAAATATTTGATCATCAAAGCGCCTCGCGCTCAGAGGGGTGATCGGTGGCTCTTTCGGTTAAGAAATCTTCTGTGGCTGCTGGCCCACCCAGAAAAAAACTGTCCCAAGTTTGCCCCTCAGGCGTGAGGATGCGCTCAGCCCCACGGGTGCGCACCAGGACCTTTTTGACATCCGCAGGAAAACGGGCATCCGCAGGCAAACGAACAGCCTGCGAACGGTTATTGGTGAACACGGTGGTGGTGGCCATGGTCAAACCTCTAGAATGGATATGGCAGAAGTATATGGCATGCGGCTCAATCCATTCACCACAGCCAACTCAGCAAGTTGGCTGCTGACGTCAAGCCCTCACACCCCGCCCGAGACATCCACCACCGCGCCGGTGGAATAAGAAGAAGCGTCGGAGACCAACCAAGCGATGGCCTGGGCCACTTCTTCGGCGCGGCCCGCGCGTTTCATGGGCACAAAGTCTTTGGCTTTGCTGGCGCGGTCGGCGTCGCCGGCAGCAGCGTGGATTTCGGTGTCGATCAGGCCGGGGCGCACAGCGTTGACGCGCACGCCCTCGGCGGCGACTTCACGGGCCAATCCGATGGTGAAGGTTTCGATGGCCGACTTGGACGCCGCGTAATCCACCGCCATGCCCGGCGCACCGGTTTTCACAAACGCAGTGGACAGGTTGACGATGCAGCCCCCCGCGCCGCCGTGGCGGGTGGACAGGCGCGCCACCGCCGCTTGCGCGCACATGAAGCTGCCCATCACATTGGTGGCAAACACCCGCTGAAAGCGTGCCAGGTCCATGCCCTCCACCCGCGCATAAGGTGCGACGATGCCCGCGTTGTTGACCAGCGCGTGCAGGGGTGGGCATTCGCGGTCGACAAAGGCAAACAATGCTTGTACCTGGTCGGCTTGCGACACATCGGCGGCCACGCACCAGGCTTGGCCACCAGCGGCTTGGATGTCTTTCACCACCGCTTGGGCGGTGGCTTGGTTGCTGGCGTAATTGATGCAAATGGCATGGCCTTGCTGGGCCAACAAACGGGCCGTGGCCGCGCCGATGCCGCGCCCGCCGCCGGTGATGAGAATGGTTTTTTGCATGGGGTCGATTGGGGTTGTTTCAGGTCGAAATCAGGCTTGGGCTGGCGCAGCGGGTCTCAGGCGGCCGGACCTGCCACAGTGACACCTTGAACGCCATTGCGTTCGATGATTTGCGCGACCAAGCCCGAGGCCTTGGCCTTCTCAACAAATTGGTGCAAGAAAGCTGCCGCAGCGCTGCCGCCTTTGGGCACCCCAATGGCTTGGCCAATGGCGGTGAAGCGCCCCGCCAATACCCGCGAACCCGGCAACTTGGCCTGCTCTTGCACCAAGCGCGGGCGCAAGCCCGACAAGGCCTCCAAGCCTTGGGCCACAAACTCGTTGTAGGAAGCGTCCATGCTGGCCATTTGCACCAATTGCGCGTGCTTCAAGCTGCGGCTCAAGTACAAGTCGTATGCGCTTTTGTGCATGACCGCAATGCGCACCCCGGCGCGGTCAACATCTTCGATGCGCTGCAGCGGTGAGTCGGCGGGCACCAAATAGGTGGCCTCAATCTCCAAGTAGGGCGCCGAAAAATCAATCACGTTTTGCCGAGCGGGTTCAACCGCCAACAAGGCCATGTTCCACACACCACTTTGCGCGGCATCGGCCATCTCGCCGGGTGTGGCGTAGGGGAAAAATTCAATCGGCACACCGATTTCGCGCGCCACTTCACGGGCCAGATCGGGGGCAATGCCCTTGGGCGCTTGGCTCGGGTCTTTCATGCTGACCAACAAAAAGTTGGCCAGGTTCAAGCCCACTTTCAAGGTGCCTTGGGGGGCGAGTTCTGCGCGCACGCTGTCCAGGGAGGGGGTCATGTGGGGGTCTTTCTGCGAATAAGGGTAAGAATCGAAAAAATCAGCGACGCACCGACGGCCCTTCAATGGGCATGCCGTTGGCGCGCACTTTCAAATACAGCTCCAGGCTGCGCAAAATGGCGCTGCCAGGCTCGGGCATGGCGGACTGTACGCCAGAGTAACAAGCGCGCAAGCGCCGGTCCATGCCACCAGCTTGTTGCCACGACAAGCGGTAAATGGGAAAGCCCGTGGGGTGGCCGGGGCTGATGGTGTCGCCGCGCATTTGCGCGCCCACCCGATCATCGTGGCAATGGGCACAGGAAAGGTTCATTCGCCCTTGGCGGGTTTGGTACTGATCGGCACCGGCTTGCCACTGCGCTTGCCACGCCGGCTGCCGTGCTTGTGGCGCTTGCACGGCAATGGGCTCGCCACGGGCCGCATGGTGCAAAGCAGCACTCAAGGCCAGCACGGTGTCATCGGCTTGCGCACTGGGTGCGCCCTGGCGCTGGCGGCACACGCCGATTTGGTCCTCTAAGTTGCGCAGCGCTTGACCATCCGGACTCAACTTGGGGTGTTGGGCCACGGCCTTGCGCATCAGGCCCACAGCGCCGTGGCATGACTGGCAACTCGGGCCAGCACTGGCGTGACCCCAAGCCGTCTGGCCGCGCTCGACCCACAGGCTCATGGGGTTGGCCATGTCGTCGTCATTCATTTGCCGCAAGCTGGGTGACAAAAAAGCCATGCCACTGATGCGCCCTTGGGCATCTGGCATCAGAT
>CAMDLJ010000102.1 GCA_945901665.1 Bordetella parapertussis
TGCGCGGTGAGTACATTGACCTGGTGGCAACCACGCCCATGAATGATCACAAGCTGGCCTTTGAAATTGGTGTGGGTACGGGTGTGTTGTCTGCGCTGTTGGTGAAACGGGGGGTCGAGCGTGTCGTTGCCACCGACTGTGACAGCCGAGCGCTGGCTTGCGCAAAAGAGAACATTGAGCGTCTGGGCTTTTCAGACAAGGTCGAGCTTGTCCACACCGATCTATTTCCGGTTGGATTGGCACCATTGATCGTGTGCAATCCACCTTGGGTCCCCGCACGCCCCACATCACCCATCGAACGTGCCGTTTATGACGAGAACAGCAACATGCTGCGTGGCTTTTTATCGGGTCTGCGAGAGCACCTCACCTCAGAGGGTGAGGGTTGGTTGATCTTGTCTGACTTGGCAGAGCACCTGGGGCTTCGCTCACGCCAATCTTTGCTGCAGTGGATCGACGAGGGTGGACTTCAGGTCCTTGGGCGTCAAGACATACGCCCGCGGCATGGCAAGGTTGAAGATACTGACGACCCTTTGCATTTGGCCCGAGTGGCAGAGGTCACCTCTTTGTGGCGCCTCGGGTCTAAATAACTTGATGTGAGATTTAGAGTCAAGGCGGGCTCACCAAAAGTGAAGCCTTTTGAGATATATCGGGGGTTTTGTCTTTTCAGCGCGCATCTAATTTAATGGATATGCTTGCACTTATTTCAAAATCGGAAGTACGCCTGATGGAAATCAATGCCGACTACAGCCAGAGGATAGTGATCAATCATCATGACTTACCGTGGATTTCAAGCCCCGAATCGGGGGTGGAAAGGCGCATGCTTGAGCGTCAGGGCGATGAGGTGGCAAAAGCAACATCCATCGTCCGCTATCAACCAGGATCCAAGTTTCGAATGCATGTTCATGAGTGGGGTGAAGAGATATTGGTTTTAGATGGCATATTCAGCGATGAGACTGGAGATTATTCAGCAGGCTCATACATCATGAACCCGCCAGGATCTGCCCATGTGCCTTTCAGTGAATCTGGCTGCACACTCTTTGTGAAACTGCGACATCTTGGCCGTGATCAAACAGAGAAAGAAGTCATTGATACGAAAACAGCCGCTTGGCACCAAGGAATGGTGCCTGGCCTGACAGTCATGCCATTGATGCAACAGGGGCATGGATCTACTTTGGTTCGATGGGCTGCGCAAACGTATTTCAATCCTCACAGGCATTACGGCGGAGAGGAAATCTTTGTGATCGATGGCGTTTTTGAAGACGAACATGGCCGCTATCCAAAGGGTACTTGGATCAGAAGTCCTCACATGAGTTTGCACAAGCCTTTCAGCAAAGAGGGGTGCACTATTTTTGTTAAAACTGGACATCTGCATGGCTAAATTGATGTACAAAAAATTGACGCCAATGAGCCCAGAAACATAAAAAATTCCACCGCGCAACAATGAACATCAATCGCAGAAAAATCCTCAGCACCATTACCGCTCACGCGGTCGGTTGGACCGGATTGTCCTTGGCTAAGGAAATGACAATGGATTTTAGGAGCGTGCAAGAAGTTCGGTTCGGTCGAACGGTCAATGATGGTGTGATGGGCGGTGTATCGATGTCGAGTTTGCGGCCCGATCCAGAGGGTGTGTTCTTTGAAGGTTCGGTGTCACTGGCGAACAATGGTGGGTTTGCTTCCATGCGCTTTCCAGCCAGTTTTCCACAGCAAACCAATTCATTGGAACTGGTTGTTCGGGGTGAAAGCAAACGATATAAATTCATATTGCGAACGGAAAAGGCATCTCAGCTTGTCTACGAGTCAGACTTCGTCGCATCAACTACTTGGCAATCGCACCGTTTCAAAGCCGAAGAATTCAAGTCAACCTTCCGAGGTCGGCTTGTGCAAGCGCCAACCCTGTCTTTTTTTGACGTCAGCGAAGTTGGAATACTGATCGCTGATAAACAAGAAGGAGATTTCCGTCTTCAGATCAGAACACTGAAAGCGTTATAGCCAACGAGTGAAGCAGTTCCTGCCAGATAACCATCCCCATCACTCATGGGATGAGCCATATCTTGTTCACGGGAAATGATCAAGGAAGCTCTAGACGTGATGCCGAAATTGGCCCAACTTCCTCGAATTCAGTGTTTTCTTTTTCAAATGCTTTGATCGGCGGTAATTTTTTCAATCGTCGACACGAAAGACAACCCCATGTCAAATCGCTGAGTAGCAGGTCAATATCCGTGCAATTCGGAATCTAGAGAACTCAAAACCGAATGGAGATCTGAGCCTGAAAAATGCGGTGGTGGTGTCAATGCTTCAAATGGCAAACCTTGTCGATTGACCCAATGTGTTGTGAACCCAAACCAAGTGGCTCCCAATGCATCCCATGCGTTGCTCGAGACAAACAATACCTCATCTTTGTTGACCGGAATGGTTTGTTGAACCAAACCATAACTCTCAGGAGATGTTTTAAACAGGCGAATTGAATCGACTGAAATCACATGGTCTAAAACATGTTCCATACCCGCGCTTTTCACGGCTGAAGTTAGCATATCCATGCTGCCGTTAGAGAGGATGGCTGTGGTCAGCCCCATGGTTTTGATCGTTTGAAGCACGGCCAAATTTTCAGCAAAGGGCGTGAGGTGCGCATATTGCTGCATCAATTTTTCAATTTGCCCAGATTGGCGTTCCAGTTGGAGTCGATCTAAAGTGTATTCCAATGACAGTCGTGTTAACTCCCAAAACGGGCGGAAGTATTGACTGCCAGATGCCCTGTGCGGATCAGACTGCGTGATCAGCCTCGTATATTCAATTTGTTTATCGCGCCACTTGAGGGCTATGTCTGCGCCCTTACCGGGATACAAGTCTTCCGCCAGAGCTTGAATAGAGTAAACATCAAACAATGTTCCGTAGGCATCAAAAATAACTGCTTTGATTTTCAAGCGTATTTCCCCCAGGTTTTCGCATCTGTCAAACGGTTTGAGTTCATCAGATTCAGCATTTCTTATGGATAAAGTTTCATCTTCAAAGCTTGGATGATGAATGTACAAAAAGATTCATCATGACTCACATCTTTCTGATTGGACATGCGGATACCCCATGAAAACCAGCCAAATGCCGAAAGGAAAAAACGATAGGCTCACCCGATGTCCGACAATCGCTGTGCAAGACGTCTTGTGTGGGTTGCACTTTCATGCGAGCACGACTGCGCAAAATACTGCGACTCCATTTTTTCATAAAATTCAAAAAATAAGCTTCGTTATTTAGTGACTTTCACAATCGATGATGACTCATTAAGATCTGAATTTTCTGTGGATTTATGGATGAAATCTTCTTTCTCTTTTTTGATATCAGGAAAGCACATCTTTTCTCCATCCCATTTTTGACCGCACCAACAAACGCCATCGGCATTGATGATGCATGTGCCAGTACCACAACATCTTGGATCGCTGCTCATATTAATTTCAATCTTATAAATAGGCTTGGTTTAACAATTTGAACGCCGGTGGTTGGCGATCACATCATCGGAAAATCTCATTTCTGGGGAGCGCAGTGCACGGTGTTTGGTGACACGACCTTTCATTCTCTTTCGCCAAAGTTTGAAAGAGCCAGATTTGAGTTCTGTTCGCATCATTTTGATGACATCGGACTCACTGATTCCAATGCGTTCTCGGATAGTTTCAAATGTTGTCCTGTCTTCCCATGCCATTTGTATGGCAGCGGATATATCACCGTACGATAGCTTGCTTAAATTGTTTGAAGATTTTTTATAAGCCATTAAAAATTGAATCCAAGTTGCTGGTCAGAAATCAATTTAGCAGATTTGGACTTTGTTGGTTGACGAAGGGTTTTGCGCGAAGCATGTTTATCGACGACAGCTTCATTTAACATGCGCACCTCTTGTGTTTGGCGGCGCGCATGAAGTTTATTTTTTGATTCTCTGAGGGCAAATGCCAGGTCAACGACAGGATTTGCTATCAAGGCATGGTCTGTCGCTCCTTTAGATGGTTGCAGTGTGGCAGGCATTTTCCAAGGCTCGAAAAGCCAAGGATCTGGAATCCTGCGCATGGCGGGTAACCAGCGCCGCACGAAAAAACCTTTGGGGTCGTGGTCTTGGGCTTGTTTGACGGGGTTGTAAACCCGAGTTGTATTGATTCCGGTTGTTCCAGATTGCATTTGCATCTGGCTCCAGTGAATCCCTGGTTCATAGTCTAAAAATTGGGTTGCCAGCCATTCTCCTACGGGCCGCCAATGCAGCCACAGGGGATAAGCTGCAACGGATACCAGCATGGCCCGCATTCGAAAGTTAAGCCACCCGGTTTCTCGCAGCATCGAGACACAGGCGTCCACCATCGGCCATCCTGTGCGAGCTTCTCTTAATGCGTCAAAGTGGGCTTGGGTGAAGTCGTGTTCACGCAGGCCATCGTACCCGCGATGCATATTGCGCCATTCAATCTCAGGCTCGCTTTCTAACTTCTGAATGAAATGGCAATGCCAATAAAGGCGGCTAACAAATGCAGACAACCCAGAGCGATGTCGACTGGCCTGGTCTGGAATATGGTTGATTTGTTTTCGAGTTAATTGCACCACTTCCCGCATGCTGATACAACCGTAAGCCAAGTAAGCAGACAGGCGCGAGCAAGCATCCGGAGCTGAAAGCGGTGACGATATGCCACCACGATAACCAATGCTGCGAGCGTTTAAGAAACTGTGCAAAGTACTTAACGCATGCGAGCGCCCTCCAAGTTGTCGCAGCGGTGGGTTGTGGCGCAAACATTCTGGCGCCAGCATTGCGAAAGGTTTGGAATGGTCATTTCGCCAAAATGTCAATGCGCCAACTTCTTGAACAGGTGAGGACATGTGCCTTTCCCATTCTTTGTTCCATATATTTCGATTTTTAAGTCCCCGTACAACACCAAACTGTGCAAACTCATTCCAAGTTACGCCGTTTGCTTGACACCATGCAGCAACTTTCAGATCACGCGCATATGTGAAGCCATTGCCTGTTTCTTCATGAGAATAAATTTTTGTGAAAGGTGATTCTTGTTGTAACTGTGTGAATACATCTGTGGCTTCGCCAGTGAGTATTTCCATGCATCCACCTCGCGTGCGCAAAAAGGCATCAAGTTCATCCAAAGACTCACGAATAAACTCGAAATGCTGAAGCGCGCAATCTGCTTGTGCCCATAGTTTTGGTTCAACTATATAGATGCATCGCACAGGCCCATTTTTGGATGCCATTGCAAGTGCAGCGTGATCTTGCCAGCGCAAGTCTCTTTTAAACCAAACTACGGCGTAGGTCATACATCGTTTTCAATTGTATTTTCATGACATTCATTTGAGCACTACAAAGCTTAGACTCCATTTTGTCTTTCTTTGGGGATCTGAAAACCCAATGAAAGCTTGAGTTATCAATTTTGAAGTTGCTCTAAAGTAACGTAGTCGAGTGCTCTTATGTGAGTGCTTTCAAGTAAAACCTTTGGGGCTACGCCTGCCGCATGAGCTTGACGCCATCTGATGGCACACAAGCACCAGCGATCACCAGCTTTTAGCCCCTTAAATCGATAATCTTGCCTTGGGCTGATCAGGTCGTTGCCTTGTTTGAATGAATAATCTAAAAATTCTTGCGTCATAACTGCACAAATTACATGACTTCCTTGGTCGCTTTCGTTCGTGTTGCAGCACCCATCTCGAAAAAATCCGGTCAATGGCTCATAAGAGCAGGGGACCAGTGGCTTCCCTAGAACATTCAACGGGTCATTGTTCATTGATTGACTTTGGGGTTCATGTAATCAGGCGCGGTGATACCGATTCTGACTGAGAGCATATCAAAATTCTATTGGCTGACAGAAATGGATTTCTTGGCCCGCGGCCAGTTGAGCAAAGCTGCCTTGATCAATATATGGCGTGTTGTTTTTAAACTCACTCCTTTCATTTTGGACATGGGGCTGCTTAATGATTGCCAGTCCCATCTGGCCAGGCAAAAATGCTTGGCTGAGCCAACGCCCGCCAATGCTGGTGGCAGCCATCTTGTGGGATCTGTACTTGAAATGTGTCCGCCATCATCAGGTGGATGCTGCACGTGTAAAAATATACGCACTTCATATTTATGGAAAAACGCAGCATGAACCTATCTAAAAGCCTTTTGATAGCACTCGGTTTGAGTGCTTGTTCCAACTTGTCTGTTTGGGCGCAAAATGATTTTGCACAAACGGCCGCCAAAGAGCCCGGTGCAAAAGTGACCGCGTCGGGCTTGGTGTATCGCTCACTTCAAGACGGCCAGGGTGCCAGCCCCATGGCGACTGATAAAGTCAAAGTCCATTACCGTGGTACTTTTCCCGATGGGAAGGAGTTTGACAGCTCGTACAAGCGCAACCAACCGATTGATTTTCCTTTGAATGGTGTGATCGCCTGTTGGACCGAGGGTGTTCAATTGATGAAAGTCGGTGGCAAGGCCAAATTGACCTGTCCGCCGACCATTGCCTATGGCGCGCGTGGTGCAGGTGGTGTGATTCCACCCAATGCAACCCTGCAGTTTGAAGTAGAACTGATCGCTATTGCTGGCAAATAACAGTTTATTTGCTTGCATTTGAATGAGATGATTCAGCCCATTAAAACCCTCATTGAGCCACGGGCACGGAGAAGCCGCAAAAAATAAGAGTCTATTTTTGGCGTTGTTCTGCAGTTACCAAAGGGTTGATCCAAAACCTGATCCATCGATCGTCGCAGGTGGGTCTGGGTCTGGGTCTGCTCCAAGAGGGACTTGAAACTGTCGTGCTAGAATATGTTTTTTTTAAAATGCGGCTGTAGCTCAGTTGGATAGAGTACTTGGCTACGAACCAAGGGGTCGTGGGTTCGATTCCTGCCAGCCGCACCATTCTCACAACCTGCTTTCTTCGGATGGCAGGTTTTTTTTCGGTCTTTTCCCATGAGCAAAGCCTTTACCCGCGAAAGCGATGGCGAAGATGAAGAGCCATATGGTTTGCCGCCGATCCCCGCAGGTGGGAAGAACTACATCACGCCTGTTGGTTATGCCCGCATTCGCGCCGAACTTTTCGAGTTGATCGATCATGAACGGCCCAAGGTGGTCGAGGTGGTGCATTGGGCCGCGAGCAATGGCGACCGATCTGAAAACGGTGACTATATTTATGGCAAAAAGCGATTGCGTGAAATTGATCGCCGCATTCGATTTCTAACCGGCCGCATGGAGTTGGCTGTGGTGACCGACCCCAGTGTTCATCATGGCAGCGATCAGGTTTTTTTTGGCGCTTGCGTGACCTATGCCTTGTCCGATGGACATGAAAAAACCGTCACCATTTTGGGCATTGATGAAGCTGATAGCTTGCAGGGCCAGGTCAGTTGGGTTTCTCCCGTGGCGCGCAGCCTGCTGAAAGCCCATGTGGGCGATGTGGTGCGTTTAGCCACGCCTGCAGGTGTGCAGACCTTAGAGGTTTTGTCGGTGATTTACCCCGCACCTTCTGTGCCCTGAACTCTCTTAACAGATCAGTGGTGGCGGCCTGAGGTGGCGGGTGAGGTGACCCTATGTGCTTCAACGACAGAGGTTGTGCGACGTAAATTGCGCATCACCGTGTCGAGGTGGCTGGTGTCGCGCACAGCAATCACAAAGCGCAATTCAATGGCCGATTCTCCGGTGGTCTCGTCGGCCATGTTGACCCGCGTGATGTCCGCCTCGGCACTGGTCATGGCGGTGGCCACGCGGGCCAAAACGCCTTTGCCGTTGTTGACGGTCACCACCAATTCGGACTCAAAGGTTCGTGCGGGCTCTTCAGACCATTCCACCCCCATGAAACGCTCGCGGTCTTTGTGTTGCAAGCGCTGGCCCACGCCGCAGTCGCTGGTGTGGATGATCAGTCCTTCTCCGCGACCCAGGTAGCCCAAGATAAGGTCGCCAGGCAGTGGTCGGCAGCAAGGCGCAAACTGCACCGATGCGTTTTCGCTGCCGTCGATCAGGACCGAACCTTGAGACACAGTCTCGTGGGCGGTGAAGCGTTCACGGCTGAGGAGCAAGGGGTCGGGCTTTTCGCCGATTTCGCTGAGCAATCCCACCAAGCGCTTGGCCACGATGTGGGCCACCCGCTTGCCCAGGCCGAT
>CAMDLJ010000103.1 GCA_945901665.1 Bordetella parapertussis
GCTTGGAAGATCGCCCTGGCCGACATGATGACGGCCATGATGGCCTTCTTCTTGTTGATGTGGTTGCTGGGCGCCTCCACCGACGACCAGCGCAAAAGCATTGCCGACTATTTCAAGCCCACCTCACAAAGTCTGATTGCCATTGGCCAATTGGCGGGCTCCAACGGCATTTTGGGCGGGCGATCCATCATCGACCCAGATGGTTTTCCTTTCTCCGCCAAACAAACCGGACTGCTCGAGCGTTTGACCCCGCGCTCTGAGGGTGGGCCCAACCCGGATACCGAACCCGGTCCAGAAAACGAAAACGAAAACGCCGATCCCGACAAACTCACCCCCGAGCAAAAGAAAAAGATCGCTGCCGAGGCCGACCAAGCCAACTTTGACAAGCTGGAAAAAGAACTCAAGCAAAAATTGTCCGAGAACAAAAAATTAGAAAACCTCAAAGAGCAGGTATCCATCACCCGCGAAAAAGATGGCTTGCGCATCGAAATCATCGACAAAGCCGACTTCGCCATGTTCCCCAGTGGCCAGGTGTCGATGCAGGGCAAGGCCCAGGCCTTGATCAACGAGGTGGCGGCCTCCTTGGCCGATATGCCCAACAAAATTGCCATCCGTGGCCACACCGATGCCGTGCCCTTTCAAAATGCCGAGGGGCGCAACAACTGGTCGCTGTCGGCCGAACGGGCCGAGGCCACGCGCAAGATGCTGGAGAAAAATGGCATCAAAGAGAGCCGTTTCTCAAAGATCGAAGGCGTGGCCGATACCGACCCCTTCAACGCCAAAGACCCGCGTGACCCGCGCAACCGGCGCATGAGCATCACCGTTCAATACCAAGACCCGTGACGGGCCTCTCAACAGATCCATAAAAAAACGGGCCTCAAGCCCGTTTTTTTTCACCGTTGGCAGCCTGGCTGCACGTGCGTGTCCTTCAGCCGTATTTCAGCTCGTATTTGTTGATCTTCTCGATCAAGGTGGTGCGCTGCAAATTGAGCAATTTGGCCGTGCGCGAGACATTCCCTTGGCTGCGCTCCAGGGCTTGCTCAATCATGCTGCGCTCGATGTCGGCCAAGCGCTCTTTGAGAGAGATGCCATAGGGTGGCAACTGCGGCAGGCCTTGTGCCAGCATGATGATGTTCTCCACCTCGCGGTCTTCCAAGGTGGGCTGGTCGTCGATCTCCAGCAAACCCTCGGGCAAGCCAAAAGCGTCGGTGGCTGGCGGCGACAAGGTCTCCACGCGGTTCAGCGGGGCGGGTGACAGGTTGGCGCGCAAGGGGTGCAAGCCTTTGGGCAACAAGCTCAGGGGAATGGTGCGCAAGTCCAGCTCTTTACCGGCATACAAGGTACTGAAGCGATCGACCAAATTGGACAGCTCACGCACATTGCCCGGCCAGCCATAGGTTTGCAAGGCCTCTAAAAAATCCAGGCGAAAGCGCACCGGGATGGCCCCGCGCACCGCAAAACGCTTGGCAAAGTGTTGCAACAACATGGGCACATCGCTGGCGCGTTCGCGCAAAGAAGGGGTGACCAGCGGAATCACGTTCAAGCGGTAATACAAATCCTCGCGAAACCGACCCGCAGAAATTTCCGACTCTAAATCGCGGTGTGTGGCGGCAATGACACGCACATCGATATCAACCTGTCGCGTAGACCCCACAGGGTCCACGCTGCGCTCTTGCAGCACGCGCAGCAATTTGACCTGCATGTCCAAAGACATGTCACCAATTTCGTCCAGAAACAAGGTCCCGCCATGGGCGAGTTCGAAGCGGCCAATGCGGTCGGCCACTGCGCCGGTGAATGCGCCCTTGCGGTGACCGAAAAGTTCACTTTCCATCAATTCGGCGGGGATGGCGCCGCAATTAATAGGCACAAAGTTCCCGCCTGCGCGGTCGGACTGCTCGTGCAGCATGCGCGCCAAAACCTCTTTGCCGGTGCCGCTTTCGCCCGTGATCAACACGGTGGCGTTCGATGGTGCCACGGCGGACACCATTTCGCGCAGGGCATTGGCGGCTTCGCTGTGACCGATGTAATGGGTGACCATGGGCTCTAAAAATAGTGAATGATTTCATTGTGTTCATCCACGCCAAACACGCAAGTCCACAAAAGTATTCGCTACCAGAGATTGTCTGAGGCTGGGGTGTAAAGCTTGCCCACTTGATGCCGATCTGAGAGAGGACCCTGTTAACAACCTGGTTCTGTCAATTGAACCTGCGATATTTCACTCAAGAGGATGTGGCCATGAAACGTATTTCCAGCATTTTGTCGTTGTGCGGTGTGGTGCTGCTCCAAGCCTGCCAGGGCTTTCCCATGAAAGTCGACACCACGGTGTTCACGCCACCTGGTGCAGCAGAGGCAGCCCCGGCCAGGCCGCCCGTGTCCATGGTCTCGCCGATGATGGAAAAACGCGAAACCTTTGTCGCCACTGGTTACTCGGTGATCAGCGTGCAAAACAGCAAAAATCCATCGCAGCAGCGATTGTTGGCCATCCGCGCCTCCAAGCTCGATGCCTACCGCTCGCTGACCGAGCAGGTTTATGGTCAGCAATTGGACGCAACCACCACCGTGGCCGACATGACGGTGATCAGCGATAACTTCCGCGCCCGTGTCGAAGGCGTGGTTTACGGCGCTCAGTTGGTCAGCATCACCCCGGTGGGCGAGGACACCTACGAGACCACCTTGTCGCTGGACCGCCAAGTGGTGATGGACTTGCGCGCTTTGTATTTGAGCCAACTGGCCATGCGCAGCCGTTGATACGCCAGCCACTTGCACAAAGCCCCATCATGAAAACCCTTCTTCCTTGCTGGCCCTGGACCTTGGCCCTGGTGTGCGCCATGCCCATGGGAGCGGCTTGGGGCCAATCTGGCCCCAGCCCAGCCCATGTGCAGGCGGCCCAACAAAAGCTGCAAATGGTCGATATCTCGGCCGAGCAACGCTTGGCCGCTTTGCGCCAATCGCTGTTGAAAACAGCGATGGAAGGCCCCACCGAGGTCAAAAGCACCCAGTGGATTGACCACACCGGTGCTTTGCGCGAGAGCAGCAGTTTCACCTCTGGCATGTTGGTGCGTGGTGTGCGCGTGCTGAGCGACCCGGCAACCCCTGGGGTGGAAAAAGTCCAGACCAAAGACCAGCAAGCGGTGTTGGAAAAAGCATGTGAGCGTTCTGCCCATGAACGGGCCAGCCCATGGCACCACGTCACACTGGATGTGGTGGTATCTCCCCATTTGAACCCCGCTGACCGGTTCCCCGCTCAGCAAATTGCGCGCGAATTGCGCCAGCAAATTCACCACCGCACCGCGCAGTCGCCGCATTGGCGTGTCAGCAACAAGGTGACTTATGACAACACGTATGACAAAGCCTTGCTCACCCAAGGCGAGCAAAACCTGCCTTGGCGCTTGAATGTGATGGTGGGTTTGGACCCACAATCCACACCGTCCAACCCCACTTTTGCCATGCGCTGGGAAGTCTCTCACCGAATGGAGCGGGCCCTCTTTTTGGCCCAACAACATTGGGTCACCTTGCCCCAAGCGGTGGTTGCCGCATCGGGCTTGGAGCCCGTGGTCAGCGCACAGATCCAAGCCGTGGTGGAAACCTTTCACCGCGCCATGGACGCACGCCTGGCTTGTTTGCCACCGCAATTTGAAGCCCGGCTTGACCAAGATAAAACCTTGCGCATCAACGCCGGCCATCTCAGTGGCTTGCGCTTGGGCGATGTGCTGGTGATTGCCGATCGCCAAAAAATGCCCGCCCGCATCATGGAGCCGGGCAACCTCGAGGGGGTCACCCTGGCCGAGGTGCGTTCGGTCTATGCTTACAGCGCCGAACTCAAAACCATTGCCGGTGTGATGCCCAAGGGCGCGGCCCAATGGGTGGCCGTGCCCTACACCCCATGAACTTCCAGGAGAACCGCATGCATGACCTCAACCGCACGCCCTTGAACCGCGCCAGCCTTGGCTGGGCGCTGTTGGCTTGTGCCTTGACCTTGGCTGAGCCAGCCGTCTCGGCCGAACCGTCCCCCGCGGGTGGCAGCGCCGCGGCGCAGGCCGCATCCAGCGCAGGCGCCGTCAAATACACCGTGCGCGAAGGCGACACCTTGGACAAAATCATCCGTTTGCACATGGGCAACAGCCCGTTGCGCATCGAACTTTTGCGCGATGCAGTGGTCAAACAAAACCCCCATGCATTTGTCAAAGGCTCGACCAAGGTGTTGTTGGCCCATGCGGTCATCACCTTGCCCAACCACACCGAACTGTTGCAAAAACAGTTGGGTTCGGCCTTGCCAGTGGCAGAGCCAACCCCACCAGCAGCCAGTACATCCATGGTGGAAGATCGCCGAAAGACCTGGGTGCGCTATCCTTGACGCTCACCGCCATTGGGCGGCTGCGGAGGTCACACCATGTTGGGAGCCGAAAGTGTTTTGGGCGCCATGCGGGCCACGCCGGTCCAACTGGACATGCGGGCGCATTGGGTCGAGACCAGCATGGCCGAGCAATTGGGCCTGCAAGACGGTCAAGTGGTTCAGGCCTTGGTCGAAAAAAAAGATGGTCGGGTGCGTCTGTGGTTAAAGGATTTTTCGTTTGACTTGCCCAATGGTTGGGTGCTCAAAGATGGTGACAAACCTTTTTTGCGTGTGTCGCACAACCCGGGTGGTTGGGGCCTGCTGATCCAAAACCCGACTGACCTGTCTGCCACTGCTGACAAAACCAAACTGGCCTTGGACGGTTTGGGCGGCAAGGCAGCGGCAGGGGCTGTGTCTGGCGCTGGTTTTGTCGCCGCCGATGCGGTGGCCAGCTCCACAGCCACCAGCAACCGGCTCAACACCTTGGTATTTCAGCCGCCGGGCTTTGCGGCCTTTCGCCAGTTATTGCAAATGATTGACATGCGTGCGCCCCAAATCGCGCAGCTGAGCATGGGCCAATCGGATGTGCTGGCGCGTTTATCGGGCCTGGGGCTGTCCATGGGCCAATTGCAACCCTTGGGCTTGCGCAAAGCCCTGGCGCCTTATTTCAGGTCGGTGGAGAGCCAACTGTCCCAACGTCAAAAAGTGGAAGACGAGCCCAGGTCCTTGATCCGCCAGTTGTTGAGCAGCTTGGGCGAAGAAGACACGGGGGCTTCGGTCAATGGCCTGTCCGAAGACTTGCACAAAGCTTTGAATGAGCTGGAAGCAGCCCAATTGCAATCGGCCATTGACCTCAACCGTGGCGAGCTCAACCTGCGCTTGATGTTGCCCTTCACCGACGCGGACCCGGTGGAGTTGCATTTCCAACGCCCGCCGCGCCAGCCAGGTGATGAGAACCCGCCTTTGAGCGTGGACATCCATTCGCAAAGCCGATTGCTCGGCGAGGTGTGGTTGCACACCTTGATCAAAGCCGGCCACCAAGTCGAGCTGACCATGTGGGCCTTGCGTGAAGAGGTGGCGCAGCAAGCGCGCACGCATGCCACAGAGCTGGTGATGGAGTTGGGCGCGGCAGGCTTGGAATTGCAGCAGTTTCAAATTTACAACAGCCCACGCCCTGGCACCGACCAGGCCCGGCCAGCCCCCCAGCGTGGCTTGGTGGTGGACGCATTGGCATGAGACCGCTGTGCTGAGAGACCGCTTTCAAGCCATTGCCCTCGAATATGGGCGCAACAAAACCCCACGTGTCTCAGCCAAGGGCCACGGGGAATTGGCCCGCATGATCTTGGCCGAGGCTGAAAAGCAAGGCGTGTTTGTGTCGCAAGACCCGCAGTTGCTGGCCTTGCTGGCGCGTTTGGAAGTGGGGGATGAAATTCCCCAAGACATGTATACCGCTGTGGCGGTGATTTTGTCGTGGGTTTATTGGCTCAAGGGCATGGAGCCAGGCGATGAAAAAAGGGACTTGCCCCGCGCGCCTTAAGCGTCGCTGTAACCGCGGCGACGACGCAGGCGGTTGATTTTGCCCAAGCGGTCATACACCTCGACCGAGCTGGCCGGGTCGTCAATGACCATGCTTTGCAATGTGCCCCGAATGGCATCGAGTTTGCGCACGATTAAAATTTCGTTGCGCCGGTGCATATCTCGGCATTCGACCATGCGCGCTTTGAAAGCATCCCACTCACTGCCGAGCCGATCGGCATCGTCGGGTTGGCGCACACCGCTCAAGTTGCTGAGTTGCTCCAGCAGATCGTTTTTTTGTTCCAGCAGTTGTTCGAAGCGGTCCAAGTCCTGAGATTTCAAGGCTTCGAACTCTTGCTCGAGCAAAACCTCTAGCCCGTTCACCAAGGCCAATGCCTCGGTGTGGCGGGTGTCTTCAGGGGCGAGCACGGCTTCGGCCAACATGATGGGGATCAGCCTTGAACCATTCTCTCCAGCGACACAAAGCTCTCGGCAATGCGGCGTGGGTTCAAGGGGTAGTTGCCTTCACGCAAAGCTTCCTTGATGGACTCCACCTTGGCGCGGTCAAAGCTGGGTTGCTCTTTGACGCGCTCAGCCACATTGCTCAAAGACAAGGTGTCGATGTTGCTGGCCTTGGCTTTCACCGGCGCCGCATCTTCAGGCGTGGCTTGGGTTTGTGCACCTTGTTTTTTGTCAACTTTTTCGATGGCGCTTCTCATAGAGGCATTCGATTGAGTCATGCGAGTTTGGTTGTTGATGGCTTCAGACATGAAGGGTCTCACTTTCTTTCAACAGGGAAAAGCAATTTTTTCCGCGTCATTGGAATTATCGGTGCCAAGCTTGAAATCTTGAGCGCCGATGGCGAATAAATCAGTAATGGCTGTAAAGAATGTTTTGGTATTCATTTCTACATTGCCCGTGCTGCATTGAAGCCTGTGACCACTGCACTCAATGATCGACCCGACTCCGGATTTTTCAAGCGAATTTGTTCGCCCAAAATGCCATCTTGCTGGGCTTCGGCCCGCAAAGTGATCAAAAAACCTTTGCCCTCTCCCGACGAGACCATCACCAACTGGCCGCGGCGAACCATTTGGGCCGCCTTCAGGTCGTAGGTGCGCAAGGCGGTTTGGGCCGGCAAGTCGCGCTGCAACTCCATGTGGGTCAAGGCAGAAGCATCGCTGAGGTAGCTGTTCTCGCCGCTGGGCAAAGCCATCTCCACCAAACTGAATTGATGGGGGGTCGCCACAGAACCGCGCCGGATGGCTTGATTGGCCACCAAAACCTGGCGCATCACCAGCCCAGGCTGCATTCTTTGGGCAGTGGGTACTTGCGCTGAAGGGCTGCTGGCGGCGGGTGTGGGCAAGGCTTCGGGGCGTGCCATGACCTGCACAAAGTGCTGCCAAGTGGGTTGATCGCAGCGAGCGCGCACCGATTGGCGGTTGCCAAAGGGCATATCAAATTGAATTTTTTGGGCGCACGCTGGGATGTTCAAGCGGGGGTCCAAGGGGGTCACTTGCAAAGCGCTCAAGGGTATTTGGGTTTGCTCGGCCACCCATTGGCGCGCACCCTCGTTCAATTGCGCATGGCCGGCCGTTTGCGCCCCAGCCAAACCAGCCCACAGGCCAGCCAGCAGGGCCACGGCCCAGGCGTGCGACCGCTTGTGCGGGGATGGGGGCGCGGCGCCAAAAGTGACGGTGCTTTGGGGTTTAAGTGGGCACAGCATTTGCAAGTAGAGGGTTAAGGGTGTTGAAGTTTTGACAAATCGTTGAAGACAAAACACTCCCAAGCAATTTAGATGCCAACCATCATCAACCCTGACCGAGCGCACCATGAACCCAGTGATTGACCCAAAAGCTCTCGTTAAAACATCGCACATCAATCTAAATCATTTGCAAACGCAGCTGCGTGCCCAGTCCAAGACGTCGGGTGGCGGGATGGTTTTTCAACGCGCCTTGACCCAGGCGCAACAAACCGGCACTGGCGGGAATTCGACAAGCATCCTGGGCCCGCAAACGGCCAGCGTGTCCGTGCAGGCCGGCGACACCTTGAGCGGCATCGTGCGCCAGTTCATG
The DNA here is from genome assembly GCA_945901665.1 of Bordetella parapertussis. Next base: position 7,921 of record CAMDLJ010000103.1, read on the forward strand.
GCCGCTTCTGGCAAAAATGTCGGCCAAACCGAGTCCATGCGCTTGGCCCAAGCGGTGGCCCGCAGCAACAATTTGGCCAATGCCAACCTGATCTACCCCGGCCAGCGCATCAACCTGGCAGCGCTGCAGCAGGCCTTGAACGGGCCCGCCGCAGACACCCAGGCCAACTTG
>CAMDLJ010000104.1 GCA_945901665.1 Bordetella parapertussis
GTCCTCATCGGCCGCGCGCGAATGCGCCGACAAATTACCCAGGCCCTGCACCGGCAGGCGCTGGATCAGCAAACCCGCGGCCACCTCGTCATTGGCGGCCAACACCAAGGTGGTGTCGAGCTGTTCGCTTTGCAGCATGTAATGCGCCAACACATCGCTGAACCGCTCCAAGGGTTGGCGCTGGTCGTCAAACAAAGGCACCACGCCTTGGTAGGGCTGCTGCCCCGGCAATTTATCTTTGGGGTCCAAGGTGATGGCGCAACGCGCCTCGTTGTTGGGGTTGACCATTTGCGACAGACTGGCATCGTTGGCCACTTCGCCGCGCAAGGTCGCCGTGGCGCGCAGGCTCAAATCGGCTTGCACCTCCACCACCGCCAGCTTCACCGGCCCCTCGCCCATGATTTGCAACACCAAGGCGCCATTGAACTTGATGTTGGACTGCATCAGCGCGGCCGCCGCCGTCATCTCACCCAGCAAACGGCGCACGGGCTGTGGATAGGCACCGCTTTGCACATTGGCAGCGCGGCGGCGCAATATTTCTTGCCAGGCATCGGTCAAGCGCACCACCATGCCGCGCACCGGCAGGCCTTCAAACACAAACTTGTGCAGCTCTGACATCAGGCGATTTTTTTCAAACCCGCTTTGAAGCGTTGGGCGTTTTCCATGTAGCCCCGGGCCGATTGGCGCAAGCCCTCAATTTGCTCAGGGGTGAGCTCGCGCACCACTTTGGCCGGGCTGCCCATGATCAAACTGCCGGGGGGGAACTCTTTGCCCTCGGTCACCAAAGAGCGCGCGCCCACCAAACAGTTTTTACCGATCTTGGCGCCATTGAGAACCACCGCACCGATGCCGATCAAACACTCGTCGCCCACGGTGCAGCCATGCAGCATCACCTGGTGACCAATGGTGACATGGCGCCCAATCGTCAAGGGCATGCCCACATCGGCATGCAACACACTGCCGTCTTGGACGTTGCTGCCCTCGCCCACCGAAATGTCCGAGGTATCCCCCCGGATCACCGCGCCAAACCACACACTGCTGTCAGCGGCCAACTTGACCCGGCCCATCACCTGCGCGCCATCGGCGACCCAGGCGCTGGGGTGGATATCGGGGCTGTCGGCGTCGAGTTGGTAGATGGCCATGGGGCACACTTTCAAAAATGGGTTGTTCCTACAATTGTAGGGATGGAATGCCGACAACTCGCCCTAGACGCCTTGTGCCTGCGCGAGCCTGCGGCCAAGGTCGCTGCCGTGCATGACCTGTGGTCGCACATAGCCACCTTGGCGCTGCACACCGATACACCGCTCACGCTCGTGGCACACGCCGTGCCGGGTCGGCCCGATCGCCCGCCACTGCGCTCGGCCAAGGCCGTGCCCAACCGCTCGGTGTTCACGCCGCAAGGCATGGCCGCCATGGTGCATGCGGTGTGCCACATCGAGTTCAATGCCATCAACTTGGCGCTCGACGCGGTGTGGCGCTTTGCGGGCATGCCCAGCGCCTACTACCGCGACTGGTTGCGTGTGGCGCATGAAGAAGCCACCCACTTTGGCCTGCTGCAAGCCCATTTGCAAGCGCACGGCCACGCCTATGGCGACTTTGACGCCCACGACGGCCTGTGGGCCATGTGCGAAAAAACTGCTGATGATGTGCTCGCCCGCATGGCCTTGGTACCGCGCACTTTGGAGGCGCGGGGTTTGGACGCCACGCCCCTGATCCAAGCCAAGCTGCAACGCGCCAACACCCCCGAGGCGTTGGCGGTGGTGGGCATTTTGGACATCATCTTGCGCGACGAAGTCGGCCACGTGGCCATTGGCAACCATTGGTACCGCTGGCTGTGTGCGCAGCGCGGACTCGACCCCGAAGCCCACTACCCCAGCCTGGTGGCGCAATACGATGCGCCCCACTTGAAACCGCCCTTCAACGACGCCGCGCGCTTGCAGGCGGGCTTCAGCGCCCAAGAGTTGGCGGCCTTGCACGCCACCGCGACAAAAGCCTAGCGCAGGCCTGAGGCCAACCAGAGCAACATCGAGCAACCTAGGGCCAACCTGAGCCACTTGGGGCAACCCAGGGCCACCTCAGAACAACTCAGGCCACCGCCCCATCAGCGTTCAGCCCCAGCGTGCTGATCTCAAAGCCCTGACAGCGCCACCGCCCATATGAGGCGCGCTGAAAGGGCTAGCCCCGTGGGTGGTGCTGGGCGTGCAGGCTTTTGAGCCGCTCGCGCGCCACATGGGTGTAGATGGTGGTGGTGGAAATATCGGCGTGGCCCAACAACATTTGCACCGCGCGCAAGTCAGCGCCGTGGTTGAGCAAATGGGTGGCAAAGGCATGGCGCAGGGTGTGTGGCGACAAGGGCGAGGTGATGCCTGCTTGCAAGGCGTACTTCTTGACCAAGTACCAAAACATGGTGCGCGTCATCGGCCCACCGGCCAATGCGCCGCGCGAGGTCACAAACACCGCATCGGTGGTCGCGCCGCGCAACAAATGGCCGCGTGCCTGTGACAAGTAGCGGTCGAGCCAATCGCGGGCCACTTCACCAAATGGCACCAAACGCTCTTTATTGCCCTTGCCCAGCACCTTGAGCACGCCCTCGCTCAGCCCCAAGTGGTGCAACTTGAGGCCCACCAACTCGCTCACCCGCAGGCCACTGGCATACATCAGCTCCAGCATGGCGCGGTCGCGCACCCCCAAGTCGGTTTCACTGTCGGGGGCGGATAACAAGGCCTCCACTTGGGCCTCAGACATGCCTTTGGGCACGCGCAAGGGCTGCTTGGCCGAGAGCATGCGCAATGTAGGGTCTGCACTGAGGTGGTTTTCGCGCAAACACCAACGGTAAAAGCGCTTGAACACCGTCAAGCGCCGATTGGCTGTGCTGGCGCGGGTGTGGTCGTGGCGGTGGGCAAAGTAGGCCTGCAAATGGGCCTCTTGCACGCCCATCAAATCCAATCCCTGGGGCTGCAACCACTGGTCAAACAAGGCCAAGTCGCGGCGGTATGCGGCCAAGGTGTTGGCCGACAAACCCGACTCCAGCCACAGTGCATCGGCAAACGCGTCAATGCAGTCGGTGGCCGGGGTGGGGCTCATGGGCTCAGGCAAAGCGCGTGGTGGGGCTCATTCCAAGGTGAGTTTTTGCTGGTCCACCACTTTTTTGTAGACCTCGTATTCGGCCTTCATTTGGGCGGCAAATTGCTCTGGCGTGTTGGCAACGATCAACGAGCCTGTGTCTTCGATGCGCTTGCGCACCGCAGGGTCTTCCAGGGCCTTGCGCACCCCGGCGTTGATTTTGTCCACCACGTCTTTGGGCAAACCTTTGGGGCCGTAAATGCCGTAATAAGCCATGCGGTTGACCGGCTCCAGGCCCACCTCTTTGAAGGTGGGCACATTGGGCAGCACCGCCAAGCGCTGGGGCGCGGCCACCACGATGGGCACCAAGCGGTTGTCCTTGATGAAGGGCAAGGCCGAGGGCAGGTTGTCAAAAATCATCGGCACCTGACCGGCCACCGTGTCGTTGAGGGCTGGGCCTGCGCCGCGATAAGGGATGTGGGTGATAAAAGTTTGCGACAGGCTTTTGTACAACTCGGTTTGCAAATGGCCAATGCCGCCCGTGCCCGAAGATGAATACGAGTACTTGCCCGGATTGCGCTTGACCTCGGCCACAAACGCTTTGTAGTCGCGCGCCGGAAACGATGGGTGCACCGCAATCACATTGGGCGTGGCCGCAATGTTGATGATGGGGGTGAAATCGGTCTGCGCGTTGTAAGGGATTTTGGGGTTGATCGCCGGGTTGGCCGCGGTGGTGGACACCGTCGCCATGCCCAAGCTGTAGCCATCCGGTGCCGACTTGACCGTCTCCAAGGCCCCCACCACGCCGCCGCCACCGGCTTTGTTCTCGATCACCACCGTCTGGCCCAAGGCCTTGCCCAAAGGCTCAGCGATCACCCGCGCAATGATGTCGGTCGTGCCGCCCGGCGCAAATGGCACTTGCAGTTTGATGGGTTTGCTCGGGTATGCGCCTTGGGCCCAGGCCCCAGCAGCGGTCACGGCCAGTGCACAAGCGCCCAGCAGGTGTCGTTTCTTGATCATGATCTTGTCCCCTATGATGGTTCACCGAAAGCCGTCATTCTAGGTGGGGGTGCCCGCCACAACATACGCAAATCCACTTAATTTCACCCCCCGCCATGAACACCGCCCAACTGCTGCTGCCTGACTTTGCCCTCATCTTGTGCGGGTACTGGGTGTGCCGCTACACGGCCTTGGACCGCAGCGTTTGGGAGCCGGTCGAGCGCTTGGTGTATTACTTCCTCTTTCCCGTGTTGTTGTTTCACTCCATGGTGCGCACCCCCTTGGATGTGGCCGCCACCTCGGGCCTGATGGCCGCTGGCGTGGCCCTGTGCGTGGTGGGCGTGCTCTTGTCTTATGGCCTGGCGCGCCTGCCGGGCATGGGCGAAGCCGATCGGCGCTTGCACGCGGGCAGCGCCCAAGTGGCGTTTCGCTTCAACTCTTTCATTGGCCTGGCCCTGGCCGAGCGCTTGGCCGGTGCCCAAGGGCTGCAATGGATCGCGGTGCTGATTGGGGTGTGTGTGCCCATCTTGAACATCGCCGCCGTGTGGCCCATGGTGCGCTCGGGCGGGCGCAACTTTGCGGGCGAGTTGCTGCGCAATCCCTTGGTGGTGGCCACCGTCAGCGCATTGGCGTTTAACCTGATGGGCGGCAGCTTGCCAGAGTGGTTGCAGCCCACCACGGCGCGGATTGGCTCGGCCTCCATTGCTTTGGGCTTGATGGCCGCCGGGGCGGGTTTGCAGCTGAGCCAACTGGGCCTGGCCCCGCGCTTGAGCGTGGGCGTGTTGCTCATCAAACACCTGCTCATGCCCTTGGCCGCTTGGGTCATTGTGGGCGTGGCGGCCTTGGACACCACCCAGGCCATGGTGCTGATGGCCTTCTCCGGCCTGCCCACCGCTTCCAGCGCCTATGTGTTGGCCGCGCGCATGGGGCACAACGGCCCTTTTGTCGCGGGCTTGGTCACCTTGTCGACGTTGCTGGGCATGGCCAGCCTGCCCTTGGCCCTGGGCCTGGCAGGCGTAGCACCGCCCTGACTTTGGCCTTGTGACAGCGGTTTGGCCGTGGCCGTGGCTGCGGGTATGCCGTCTGCGCACCCATTGCGCCTCACCAGCATGGCTGCACACCCCAAGCAGCGGCCTGCTGTCCACACTGAAACGGCCTGCACCCGCGGCGGTTCAATCCGCTTGAGCGGCCCAGGGCGCTCAGGCCGGAACGAACAAGGCTTTGTACTGCTCGCGCAGCAGGTTTTTTTGCACCTTGCCCATGGTGTTGCGCGGCAACTCAGCCACCACTTCACAGTGTTTGGGCACCTTGAAGTTGGCCAAACTGGCCTTGAGCGCCAACAACACCGCACCGGCCTGCACCGCGGCGCCGGGCTTGGCAATCACCACTGCCACGCCCACTTCGCCAAAGTCGGGGTGGGGCACGCCCACCAAAGCGCTCTCTGCCACGCCGGGCATCTCGTTGATAAAACTCTCCACCTCGGCCGGGTACACGTTGTAGCCGCCGCTGATGATCAGGTCTTTGCTGCGCCCCACAATCCGCACATAGCCGCGCGCGTCCACCGCGCCCACGTCACCGGTTTTGAAAAACCCATCGGCAGTGAACTCCTCGGCGGTTTTCTCGGGCATGCGCCAATAGGCCTTGAACACATTCGGTCCCTTGACCTGAATCCCGCCCACCTCGTCCACCCCCAAGGTGTGGCCCGCATCGTCTTGCACCCGCAGGCCCACCCCCGGCAGGGGAAAGCCCACCGTGGCACCCCGGCGCTCGCTTTGCCCGCCATAACGCGCATCGGCCGCATACGGGTTGGAGGTGAGCATGGCCGTCTCGCTCATGCCGTAGCGCTCCAAAATGGTGTGGCCGGTGCGGGTTTGCCAGTCTTTGAAGGTTTCAATCAACAACGGGGCTGAACCGGCAATGAACAAGCGCATGCGCGATGCGGCCTCTACCGTGAGCGCGGGCTCAGTGAGCATGCGCACATACAAGGTGGGCACACCCATGAACACGCTGGCGCGGGCCATGTCGGCAATCACCCGCTTGGGGTCAAACTTGGCATGCCACAGCATGGGGCTGCCATTGAGCAGCGCCCCGTGCAACGCCACAAACAGGCCATGCACGTGAAATATGGGCAAAGCGTGGATCAGCACGTCGCCCGGCACCCAACCCCAATAGTCTTTCAACATTCGGGCATTGCTCAGCAAGTTGTCGTGCGTGAGCATCGCCCCTTTGCTGCGCCCGGTGGTGCCGCTGGTATAGAGGATGGCGGCCAAATCGTCCGGCCCGCAGTGAGCAGGGGTGTGCTGGTCGCTGTGGTGGGCGGCACGATCGAGCAAGCTGCCCGTGCGGTCATCGTTCAAGGTGAACACATGGCGCGTACCAGCTTGAAACGCAATTTTGCTCACCCAGCCAAAGTTTTTGCCGGTGCACACCACCACCGCCGGTTCGGCATTGCCCACAAAGTAAGCCACCTCGGCGCTTTGGTAGGCGGTATTGAGCGGCAAAAACACATGGCCCGCACGCAAAGTGGCCAGGTACAACAACATCGCCTCGACCGACTTCTCCACCTGCACCGCCACCCGCGAGCGCGGGGGTAAATCCAAGTCGTCGAGCAAATTGGCCAGCATGGCGCTGGCGCGCTCCAGGTCGCGCCAGCTGTAGTGCAGCCCGTTATCGGTCTCCACGGCCATGGCGTTCAAGTCAGTGGGGAAGGCCCCGCGCAAAGCGACAAATAAGTTGTGGTTCATGGTCCATCACATCCACGGGGCCTGCGCCCCAATTTAAAAACGCCAACTCAGTCGAGCTTGGCCCCCGAAGCCTTCACCACCACAGACCAACGCTTGATTTCACTGGCGATGAAAGCCCCAAACTGCGCGCCCGTCACATTGGGGTATTCGGCCCCGTTGCCGGCCCACGCGGCCTTGATCTCGGGAGAAGCGGCAATTTTTTGGCTCCAATCGATAAAACCGGCTTGCGCATCAGCGGGCGTGCCCTTGGGCGCCCACATGCCATACCACGTGCTCACGGTGTAGTCGGGTAGCCCCAACTCGGCAGCGCACGGCACATCCGGAAAAGCCGCATTGCGCTTGGCCCCGGCCACCATCAGCGCCTTGATGCGCCCGCCCTTGATGTGCGCCGCCGACGAACCCAGGCCGTCAAACATCATGTCCACATTGCCTGCTATCAGGTCTTGCAAAGCCGGCCCTGCGCCACGGTAGGGGATGTGGGTGATGAAGGTTTGGGTCTGCAACTTGAACAACTCGCCCGCCAAATGGTGCGAGGTGCCACCCCCGGCCGAGCCGTAATTGAGACGCCCGGGGTTTTTGCGCAACTGCTCCAAAAAGGCTTTGTAGTCACCCGGCACATTTTTCGGGTTCACCACCAGCACCTGGGGCACCGTGGCCATCAAGGCCAGGGGGATGAAGTCTTTTTCCAAGTCGTAATCGAGTTTGGGGTACATCGACGGCGCAATCGAGTGGTGCACCGCCCCCATGAAAAACGTGTAGCCATCGGGCACAGCCTTGGCCGCAATGCCCGCGCCCAAGGTGCCACCGGCCCCACCGCGGTTGTCAATCACCAACTGTTTGCCCGTCATCTTGGCAAACTGGGCGGCAAACGGGCGTGCAAATGCATCGGTGCCTCCGCCTGCGGGAAAAGGCACCACCACATTGAGTGACTTGGTCGGCCATGCCGATTGGGCATGTAAACCCAGGTGGGCACTGGCCAGGGCGCCAGCGCCCCATTGCAGCCACTGGCGGCGGTCGATGTTTGTTGTCATTCGTATCTCCTGGGTGTTGTGGATGTGAACGTGGGTGAACATGGTGCGGCGGATGTCCTTTTGCAGGCGCGCCAACATTTGCAAGTGTGCCGGCCCCGCAAGCCCGTCACCCATATGCCCATGCACGGTGCGCCGTCACACGAGCGTCATTTTGCCTTTTTTGCCCAAACCCACAAAAGCGCGCCGCCCAGCACCATGGGCACGCACAACCACTGGCCCATGCTCCAGCCCAGCCAGAGCAAAC
>CAMDLJ010000105.1 GCA_945901665.1 Bordetella parapertussis
CCTTGGCGCGGGTGGCGCAGTACTCGGGCAGGTAGCGTCCAGCTTGGCGCATCAGCCAAACGGGGGTGTGGTCGGTGGCCTGACGCAAGCAGGCTTTGAGGAAGGTGTCGTTGAGGAGTGGTGCGTTCATAAAGCTTATTGTGGCAGGGCAGGTCGACCCCAAATACCCGGGTCTTCACGATGTGCTCAGCATCTGGGTCAACGCTGTTTCAAGGTATTGAGGACCAGGGTTGGGCTGAGCAGTTCCGACAAAACCAGCGGTGCTTGGCCAGGTTGGTACAACACATAAACGGGTACGCCACTGCGGCCCAATTCGGCCAAAGCACGGGTGATCGATGGGTCGCGGCGCGTCCAGTCGGCCCGCATCAGGCTGATGTTTTGGCGTTCAAATTCACGCAGCACATCGGGATGGCTCAACGTGGTTTGTTTGTTCAACTGGCAAGTCACACACCAAGCCGCAGTGAAGTCGACAAACACAGCTTGCCCTTGATCCAATCGATCCTTGACTGCCAGCGAAGACCAACTTTGCCAGGTCGAACCCACTGACCGGCTGGGTTCTTCAGGGGCGTTCAAACGGGGCCAAGTCACCCAGGCACAGGCCAACCAAGCCGCTAAAGACAAAAGCACCAACCATTGGCGAGCCGGTTTTTGCAAACCCCAGGCCCAAATCAGCGCGGCCGTGGCCAACAAAACCAGCAGCATGGCCATGGCCGCGTCCAAACTGGTTTGTTGACCCAAAACCCACAACAACCAAACCACCGTGATCCACAAAGGAAACGCCATCAGCGTTTTGAAAACGCTCATCCAGGCCCCCGGTTGAGGCAGGAACTTGCCCAGGGCGGGCCACAGGCTGAGCAGGGCATAGGGCAAAGCCATGCCCACGCCCATGGCGGCCAAAACCGCCAGCGCACTGGGCCAGTCTTGGCTCAAGGCCCAGCCCATCGAGACCCCCACAAAGGGTGCCGTGCAAGGGGAAGCCAGTCCCACCGCCAGCACCCCTGAGGCAAACGCATTGACAGCCGGGCGTTGTGATTGCCAACCTCCCCAAGCGGCAGGCCACCACTGGCCCCATTCAAACAAGCCCATCAGGTTCAGGGCCAGGGCAGTGAACAGCAAAGCCAGGGCGCTGACAAACAGGGGGGACTGCAGTTGAAAGCCCCAACCCAGTTGCTCACCGGTCGTTCGAAGTATCAAAACCGCAGCACCCAAAGCCACAAAAGTGAGCACCACGCCAGCGCTGTAGGCAGCCCCGTCCCTTCGCCGTTGGCGAGGACTGGTCCCCGGCAAGCCCAAAGCAACCACTTTGATGGCCAAAACGGGCAAAACACAAGGCATGAGGTTGAGCACCAAACCGCCCACCAAAGCAGTGATCAAGGCCAGCCAAAAACTGGCGCCCCAATTTGCATCCGTTGGGCTGGTGGAAGCAAGCACAGAGATGGCGGGTGTTGCGCTGGGCAGCTTGCCCACACCCACACCGGGGCTGGGCAGCGCAGGCCACACGCCCGTCACAGGCAGGCTCACCCGCCAGGCTGTGGATTCAGCGCCTTTGCCGAACACCAGCACCAAGGGCAGTTGTTGCGGCTGGGTGCTGCGCATGGGGTGCAGGGGCAGATCCATGTGCCATTGGTCTGCGCGCCATTGGCCCTGGCTGCGGGGGTGGGTTTCGCCGGCATGGTCTGTCACTTCGGGCAACTCGACAAACACCGCAGGTTTTTGACCCCAAATGCTTTGTGGCAGGCCAGCGATGGTCAGGGCCATGCGGTCTGGGTGCACCTGGGCTTGAGACGCGCCCGTTGTGAGTGCCTGAGGTTGCTGGCGCAACAAGGCTTCAAACAAAGGGCCGTTCACCGCTTGGCTGCTTTGGCTCGGAATGCGCAACACAAATCTGCCCTCTTGCGGGATGCACTCCTGTCGGCACACCAGCCAGTTGGCTTGCAACACCACTTCCTGTGCCTCTGAGGGGTTGGCTGCAGCTATCACGCTGACTGGGGCAGCCAACAAAACAGCGCCTTCAAAGCCATAGTTGGTCATCTCTCCCACCCGGATTTTGTGCGGCGTGGGCCAATGGGTTTCGCCAACCGACCACCCTGTGGGCAACTGCCATTCCAATTGCGTGGGCAGGCCAGAGTCACCTGGGTTCTTCCAATAGGTGTGCCAACCGGGTTGGTGTTGAATTTTCAGGCCCAGCCAAATGGTTTTGCTGGGCCCCACGCCTTGGGGTGCCCATGCCATCAATTCAGCGCGCACTTGGCCGGTGGTGACCACGGCAGCATTGCTTTGTGCCCAAAGGCCGCCGACACAGCCCAGCATCAAGGCCAAAGCGGACAAGCCATTGCGAAAGTGGGATAAACAAAACATGAGGTGCCGATGGTAGCGAATGACCCAAAGCACATCAGACCAGTCCGCTTTTTTGCAAAGTCCTTAAGATGCGGGAATGGACATTAAATCTCATTTCTGGGCCCAATTCACCACCAACGACTTTGCATTGCTGGATGCTGAACGGGCAGTGGCCGTATTGCCTTTGGGGGCCACCGAGCAGCATGGCCCCCATTTGCCCTTGAGCGTGGACACCACTTTGGTGGATGGGGTGGTGGCGCAGGCGCTGACCCACTTAACCAGCGCCGATCCGGTGCTGTTTTTGCCCACCCAAAACCTCGGCTTGAGCACCGAGCACACCGCATTTGCAGGCACACTCAGTGTGGGGCCAGCCACCTTGATCGAACTCTGGTGCGATATTGGTGCCAGCGTGGCCCGTGCGGGTTTGAAAAAAATGGTCTTGTTCAACGCCCATGGGGGAAATGTGGGCTTGATGGATGTGGTGGCCCGCGAGTTGCGCGCCCGCCACAGCCTGCTGGTGTTTGGCACCAGTTGGTACCAGCTGCCGTTGGGTGACGCGGTGATGGGCCTGTTCAGCGCCGAGGAACATCGCTTTGGTGCGCACGCTGGCGCGATGGAAACAGCCATGATGCTGGCCTTGGCACCCCAAGATGTGCGCATGGCCTTGGCCCAAAATTTTCCCTCGGCGGCCCAGAAAAAGGCCGCGCGTTTTTCCATCTTGGGCGACGGGCGCAGCGCCAAACAAGGTTGGCACATGCAAGACTACAACCCCGATGGCGCGGCGGGCAATGCCTTGGCCGCCCAGGCCGATCATGGACAGGCCTTGGTGCAAGCGGCGGGATGGCAATTGGCGCGCATGTTGCGTGAGGTGGTGGAACACCCCCCGCTGTGACTGGGCCTTGAGGCCACCAATCAGGTGTAAGTGACCCAGCCTTGGTGGGCCAGCCCGTCCAGGTGATTGATGGTGTTGTGGCTGACCAATGACAAGCGCTTGGGCGAGTAGTGCATTTCACAAACAGCGGTGTTGCGGATGCGCATATTGAGTTCAATCGTCACTTCAGCAGGTGTTTGCAGCACGTGGCCCACCGCCGTGGCAATCGGCCCACCGCTGGACACCACCAATACATCGCCACTGTATCGGGCTTGCACATGGGCCAAAGCAGACGTGACGCCTTGGACAAACTCGGCGTAGGTGGGCATACCCTGGGGCTGTGATTGGCCCCGCATCCAAGCTTGCAAGCCCTTGCGCAATAAACCAAAGTGGTGTTTGTAAAGCTCGGGAGTATCGGGCTTGGGCAAAGGCTCGGTATGGATGGCGTGGATCACCGCGTGGCTGTCGTATTCGTTCAAACCGGGCCACACCAAGGCTTGCAAGTCGGCTTGAGCCAGGCCTTCGCCAATGCCCAGCCAGGTTTGGTGGTGCCGCTTCAAACTGCCAGTGATGACGGCCTCAAATGTCAGCCCACGTTCTCGAAAATAGGCCCCCAATTGGCGGCTTTGGCGTTTGCCCAGTTCGGACAGTTGGTCATAGTCGTCGGCGCCAAACGAGGCCTGGCCGTGGCGCACCAAGTAGAGAGTTCCCATGCGGATATTGTCGCGAATCGGTGCCTGCCGTGTCGTCTCATGGGGGACGCTGGCCCACCCGTGCTGGTGGATCAAAGCGTCACATGGCCTTTGATGCAAACCACTGATTCCCCGCCCACCCACACCTGCCCTTGTGCATCTTGTTGCACATGCACCCGGCCGGCGCGGCCCATGGCCGTACCCTGGCGTGCCACATAGTGTGCGGGTGCGAGCCCATCACCGATCAACCATTGGCCCAAGGCGGCGTTCAAACTTCCGGTGACCGGGTCCTCGGTCAAGCCAGCGTTTCCAGGGAAAAACGCGCGCACCTCAAAGGCCTCTGCAGGTCCATGTTTGCCATCAAGGGGCTCTTTTTCCAAGGGGGCGACAACGCCCACTTCCATGCCCGCCAGTATTTGGGCGTTGGGCTTCAGGGCCAACACTTGCGCCGCGCTGGCCAGCATGACACCACGCCACTGCGGGCCGTTGTCGCACCAAGCGTGGTGCAAGATGTCATGCCTGGTCACACCCAAGCCATTCGCAATGCGCAACACCTCGTCTTCGGGCAAGGGGCCGCTGCGTCGCAGTGGGGGAGCGGCAAAGGCCAGTCGCTGGTTGTCACGCCGAATGCGCACCAAGCCTACCGCGCATTCCTGTACCACCTCTGCGCCCTGGGGCACACCGCCTGCATCCAACCAGGCGTGGCAACTGCCCAGGGTGGGGTGACCGGCGAAAGGGAGTTCGCGCCCAGGGCAAAAAATGCGCAGCGCGTAGTCAGCCCCCAGTTGGGTGGGGGGCAAGACAAAGGTGGCTTCAGATAAATTAGTCCAATCGGTGAAGGCCTGCATGTCTTGGGTGGACAGTCCCGTGCCATCCAGCACCACTGCCACGGGGTTGCCCAAGTAGGGGGTGGCGGTAAAGACATCGACTTGGGCAAAAGCGCGTTTCATGGGCGAGTCTTTGTTCAAAAGCTTCATTGCATCATGCCAGCAAAACCCAGCCAGCGGTGAGCGCCAACAGCGAGGCCAAGCCCCGGTTGAACCAAACCAGTCGAGTTCCCTGCCCCAGCCATTGGCGCAGCACCGAACCGACGCAGGCATAAGTGAAGTTGCTGCAAAAGGCAAAGGCCATGCCCACGCCAACCACCTGAACCAATCGCTCAGTGGGGTTGGCCGCCACTTGTCCATTGGCATGGATCACCCATCCACCAGTCAAAGTGATGGCGAGCATCCAGGCTTTGATGTTGAGAAATTGAAGCCCCACACCTTGCCAAAAACCCACGCTCAATCGAGATGCGTCAACCGTGCCCAAGTGCTGTGTTCGGCTGAGTTTGAACGCCAACCACAACATATAAGCCGCGCCAGCCCATTGGATGGCCCAGCGCACGGGCGGGTTGTCGATGATCAACAGGCCCAAGCCAGCGCCGCACAGCACCAAAAGCAATGCCCAGCCCACGGGCACAGCGAGACAAAAACGCAGGGCCCGGCGCAGGCCATGATTGGCGGCCAATGCGGTCGATAAAGTGGTGTTGGGCCCTGGGGAAAAGCTGACCGCAGTGCACATCGCCAGCAAAGCTGCCCATTCAGAGTTTCCCATGCATCCCCCATGTGGCTGTTGATGGGTGGGGCAACATCAGCGGTTGCCCAGGGTTTCCCAGCGTTGCAGTGCCTGCATCAACTCGGACTCAATCGCCTCTATGCGCAATCCCAATTGAGCAGCTTTGACATGGTCCTGGACGAACAATTGACCATCGGCCAGCAAAAGATTCAGCTCGTTTTGCTCGCGCTCCAAAGATTCGACCAATGCGGGCAAGCCTTCTAATTCGCGCTGCTCTTTGAAGCTGAGCTTGGTTTTTTTGGTGGGTGGGGACGCGGGTTCGATGCGTGTCTTTGCCGCAGCCTGTGGCGCGGCGGTGGTTTGAATGGCGACCGAGTCGATGGGTGAACCAGCGTTCAGCGCCATGGCACGGCGTGATTGCTGCAGCCAATCTTGAACCCCGCCCACATATTCGCGCCAATGGCCATCGCCTTCGAAGACCAAGGTGTTGGTGACCACCTCATCCAAAAATGTGCGGTCGTGGCTCACGATGAACACCGTGCCATCGTAGTTTTGCAGTAACTCTTCAAGCAATTCCAAGGTGTCAATGTCCAAGTCATTGGTGGGTTCATCCAACACCAACACGTTGGCGGGCCTGGCAAACAAACGGGCCAGTAGCAGTCGATTGCGTTCGCCACCGGAGAGTGAGCGAATGGGCGAGTGTGCGCGCCCAGGGGAAAACAAAAAGTCTTGCAAGTAGCTTTTGACGTGCTTGCGCTGGTTGCCAATTTCAATCCACTCGCTGCCTGGGCTGATGAAGTCTTCCAAGCTGGCATCCAAGTCCAGGGCTTGGCGCATTTGGTCGAAATAGGCAACCTGAATTTTCGTCCCTTGCCGCAGCTTGCCACTGTCTGGCGCGATTTCACCCAAAATCAATTTGAGCAGGGTGGTTTTCCCCGCGCCATTGGGCCCCATCAAACCCACCTTGTCGCCGCGCAGCAAGGTGGCGCTGAAATCACGAACCACCGTTTTTTTATCTCCATTCGGAGCGGTGAACCACTTGCTAACCCCCTCAAGTTCGGCCACGATTTTTCCGCTGGGCGCGCCGCTGGACAGACCCATGTTCACCCGGCCTTGTACTTCGCGGCGCTGGGCGCGTTGTTGGCGCAATTGTTCGAGCCTCACAATGCGGCTTTGGCTGCGTGTGCGGCGCGCTTCAACCCCTTTGCGAACCCAAACTTCCTCCTCGGCCAGCAACTTATCTGCCCGGGCTTGGACCACGGCCTCCTGTGCCAATTGCACCTCTTTTTGCTGCTGGTAAGCCGCGTAATTACCGGGATAAGACAGCAGGCGGCCCCGGTCGAGCTCAACTATCCGTGTGGCCACCTTGTCCAAAAAACTGCGGTCGTGGGTGATGATGACCATGCTGGTGCGCGACTCAATCAACAGGTTCTCTAGCCACTCAATGCTGTCCAGATCCAAATGATTGGTCGGTTCATCCAACAACAAAATGTCGGGCTGTTGGACCAGAGCCTGGGCCAGCGCAACGCGCTTGGCGGTTCCGCCAGAAAGCTCAGAAACCCGCGCATGGGGGTTGAGGCGCAGTCGGTGCAAGGTCTCTTCCACCCGTTGCTCCCAGCCCCAGCCGTGGCGTGACTCAATGGCGTTTTGCAAAAGGTTCAAGTCGCCTTCGCCCAACGAGTAGCTGTCGATCCAAGCAATCACCTCCGATAAGCCTTGCCGGACAGCTTCATGAACGGTCCATTCAGGGTCAAGCACAGGCTCTTGCTGTACCAAAGCCAAGCGGACCCCTTGCTGAAGTTGCAATTGACCGTCATCTGGCTTTTCGAGGCTCGCCAAAATGCGCATCAGAGAAGATTTGCCTGTGCCATTGCGACCAATCAAGCCCACGCGCTCAAGGGGCTGCAATGAAAAATCTGCGTGATCGAGCAAGGCGGCTTGACCAAATGCCAATTGGGCTTGTTGTAGTTGAAGCAGGCTCATGATGTGGGGTGAAAGTAGGGTGCGCTCAGCCATCTGCAACAGCGTAAAGCCTGAGCGCAGATGCAGTGCAGGGAGGTCATTCTCGCTGACAAAAAAGAGGCTTAATTAAACAGCGACCCACGTGCTGGCTATCAACGGCAGATCAAAAACAGCTTCGGAAAATAAATTAAATCGTTTAAATTCAACAGCTTGGATGTCTGTGGCGTGGGAAATCGTCAGCTCATTAGAAAAATAGGTGCCGTCAGTTGACCGGCGACCAAATTCCGATATATACTGCAGGGCTTCGCACAAACAGCAATGCGTCTTAAAGGCTTCGCAAATTGTGCAAAAGACCCCAAGTGTTGACAGGACTTAAATAATCGTGTCATAATCCTTGGCTCAGCTGATCGCAGCTAATCAACGGTTCGTTAACAACTTACAGCCGATAAGCGTGGGCGTTTGAAGGCAATTGCCAAGGTTCTAGTAACCGAGGCCGCAAGGCCTCAAACGCTCATGAGAATAGAAGTGAAGTTCACTTCAATTCCGTTTTTATGAGTTGCTCGAAAGAGCGAAAAAATTCAAGATCGAACTATAGAGTTTGATCCTGGCTCAGATTGAACGCTGGCGGAATGCTTTACACATGCAAGTCGAAC
>CAMDLJ010000106.1 GCA_945901665.1 Bordetella parapertussis
CTCTGCCGGCGGTGGGGGCAAGGGCTTGCGTGTGGCCTTCAACGACAAAGAAACCCATGAAGGCTTTACCTCTTGTCGCAATGAGGCCCACAACAGTTTCGGCGACGACCGTGTGTTCATTGAAAAGTTCGTGGAAGAACCTCGCCACATTGAAATTCAAGTGCTGGGAGACGCTCACGGACACGTCATTTTTCTCAATGAGCGTGAATGCTCTATTCAGCGTCGGCACCAAAAGGTCATTGAAGAAGCGCCGTCACCTTTTATCAGTGACGAAACCAGGGCGGCCATGGGCGCCCAGGCTGTTGCTTTGGCCAAAGCGGTTCAATACCAAAGCGCTGGAACGGTCGAGTTTGTGGTGGGCAAGGATCAGAGCTTTTACTTTTTGGAGATGAATACCCGTCTTCAAGTTGAACACCCTGTGACCGAATGCATCACCGGATTGGACTTGGTGGAGTGGATGATTCGAATCGCTGCCGGAGAAAAATTGAGCTTGCAGCAATCGGAAGTCCAGCGCAATGGTTGGGCCATCGAATGCCGCATCAATGCAGAAGACCCCTTTCGAAATTTCCTGCCCTCCACCGGGCGACTGGTTCGATTCCGGCCACCTGTTCAGACCATGTTCCAGGCCAACCCAGAGCAGTTGATGGGTGTGCGTGTGGATACCGGTGTGGTTGAGGGGGGTGAGATCCCCATGTTTTATGACTCGATGATTGCCAAACTCATCGTCCATGGTCGTGACAGAGCTGAGGCCATTGCCAAAATGCGAAATGCCTTGAATGGCTTTGTGATCCGCGGGGTCAGCTCCAATATTCCTTTCCAATCTGCATTGCTGGCGCACCCCGACTTCATGTCGGGCGACTTCAACACGGGGTTTATTTCTGAACACTATGCCCATGGTTTTCGGTCTGAAGATGTGAGCCATTCAGATGCCGACTTCTTGATTGCATTGGCCTCCTTTGTTCGCCGCAAGTCACGCGAGCGTGCGGCGGGCTTGAGCGGGCAACTGCCCGGCTATGACGTCAAAGTGGGCCAGCAATACACGGTCATCACCTTGGGCGCCCAAGGTGATCACAGCCATACCCAGGTGGAGGTCGATGACTCTGGGGGGCGACATGACACCGCTGTGATCAATGTGAACGGGAAAAATTACGCCATTGAGAGCCACTCTCGGTTGAATGATGTGGCGATTCATGGCACTGTCAACGGGCAGCCTTTCACGGCACAGGTTGAGCGAGGTTCCACCCAAAACCCCCTGGGCTTAAAAGTTCAACACAATGGTGCGAGCATTCAGGTGCTGGTGATATCGCCTCGGATGGCCGAGCTTCACCGCTTGATGCCTTTCAAGGCCCCACCGGACTTGAGTCGGTTTGTGTTATCTCCCATGCCGGGTTTATTGGTGGAGGTGGCTGTTCAAGCTGGCCAAAAAGTCATGGCTGGCGAGCGCGTGGCCGTGATTGAAGCGATGAAAATGGAGAATGTTTTGTTTGCGGCCCAAGATGGCATCGTCAAATGTGTGGTGGCCGCAAAAGGTGAATCCTTATCGGTCGACCAAGTTATTTTGGAATTTGAATCATGAGCGCCAACCAACTTCGTCCTTTCAAGGTGTTGGGCATTCAACAAATCGCTATTGGGGGTTTGGATAAACATCGGTTGCGCCAACTGTGGGTGGATAAGCTGGGCTTGGCTTTGAGCGGGCACTTTGTGAGTGAAAGTGAAAATGTGGACGAAGACATTTGCACCATGGGTGCAGGCCCTTTCAAGGTTGAAGTCGATCTCATGCAACCCATGAATGCCGACAAAAAGCCAGCGGTTCATGCCACGCCACTGAACCATGTGGGTCTTTGGATTGACGACCTGGCCACGGCTGTGCAATGGCTCACGGCGCAAGGGGTGCGCATGGCGCCTGGGGGTATCCGCAAAGGTGCGGCGGGCTACGATATTTGCTTTTTACACCCCAAGTCGAATGATGAGTTCCCCATTGCGGGCGAGGGTGTGTTGATCGAATTGGTGCAGGCGCCGCCCGAAGTGATCAATGCATTTTCGGCTTTGACCGCACAAGATCACTGAGGATTGTCATGTTCCATATTTCTGACTTTGATGACATGGGCTCGTTTGTGGCTTTGCGGCGTGACATTCATGCCCATCCCGAACTGGGTTTTGAAGAGCACCGAACCGCCTCCTTGGTGGCCGAACGTTTGCGCCAATGGGGAATTGAGGTGCATACCGGTATTGCAGGGACGGGCGTGGTGGGTGTGTTGCGGCAAGGCAATGGCCCCCGCAGCATTGGCTTGCGGGCTGACCTCGATGCCTTGCCCTTGCAAGAAGAAAATCACTTTCCCCACCGGTCTACCCATGATGGCCGCATGCATGCTTGTGGCCATGATGGGCACACCACCATGCTGCTGGCTGCTGCTTGGTATTTGTCCAAGCACCGCGATTTCAGTGGAACGGTTCATTTCATTTTTCAACCCGCCGAAGAAATGGGCAAGGCCGGGGCCAAAAAGATGATTGAAGATGGATTGTTCAAGCGGTTTCCATGCGATGCGGTGTTTGCACTGCACAACTTTTCAATCGGTCGGGTGGGTACGTTTGCGCTGAACCATGGCGCGTTGATGGCTTCCAGCAATACCTGGCGCGTGGTGATCAAGGGCAGCGGCACCCATGCCTCATTGCCGCACACCGGCACAGACCCGGTGGCACCCACGATCGAATTGGCGCAGCAATTGCAAACGCTGATTCCCAAGGTGGTGCACTCCCGTGAGCGGGCTTTGTTGGCCGTGACCCAAATCCAAGGCTCTGGTGCACCCAATGTGATTCCTGATCAAGCATGGGTGGGGGGGACGGTTCGCACATTTTCTGAGTCCGTGACGGATGTGATTGAAAAAACGATGCGTCAAATGGCGTCGGGCATTGCACAAGCCCATGGCTGCACAGCTGAAGTGAGCTTTGTGCGCGCCTCCCCGCCCGTCGTCAACCATGTGGCAGAGGCCAAATTTGCCGCTGAGGTGATGCGAGAGGTGGTGGGTGCAGATGCCGTTGAAGAAAACTACGATGCCGTGATGAGCGCAGAAGATTTTGCCCACATGCTCAAAGTCAAGCCCGGTTGTTATGCCTTCATTGGCAATGGTGAAGGGGCGCACCGTTTGCCTGGGCATGGCGTTGGGCCTTGTTTGATCCACAATACCTCTTATGATTTCAACGATGACATCTTGCCCGTAGGCGCGACTTACTTCGCTCGTTTGGCGCAACGCTGGTTGGCCCAAGCCTGAATCTAAACCTGAAAGGATCTTTATGAAACGCAACCCTTTGGGCTGGCTTTTGTCAGCTGCTGTTTTGCTCATGGGTTTGAACACCACCGCCTTTGCGCAAAGGGTGATTCGCATCGTCGTTCCTTTCGGGCCAGGTGCTGTGCAAGACACGGTGGCACGAACCTTCAGCAATGAATTGGGGCAGTTGTTGGGCGCCACAGTGGTGATTGATAACCGCGCCGGTGCTGGCGGCACAGTAGGCACCGCCGCAGTGGCCAAGTCCGCCCCAGACGGCAACACTTTGGTGATGGCTGCGGCCAGCCATACCTTGGCGGGCCACATGTATGCCAAGCTTTCCTACGATCCCATCAAGGATTTCGCGCCTGTCTCTATGTTGGGTTATTCGGGCTATGTGATCGCCGCCCCGTCATCCATGGGCGTCAACAATTTGGCTGACTACATTCGACAAGTCAAATCAAAGTCCAAGCAACTCAATTACGCCTCAGCCGGTAATGGCAGTGCCACCCATTTGGGCATGGCTTCATTTTTGGCCAAGGCTGGCCTGGAGATGCAGCACATTCCCATGAAATCGACCGGCGACGCCGTCAATGAGGTGTTGGCTGACCGGGTTCAAGGGGTCACGGGTGCGACCATTGGTTTGGTTGGCTTTCGCCAGGATCCGCGCATCAAATTATTGGCTTACACCGGGGCCAAGCGGTCTAAGTTTTTACCCGATTTACCCACGGTGTCCGAGTCTGGCTTAACAGGTTTTCGATTCGACTCTTGGTTTGGTTTGCTGGCGCCAGCTGGAACCCCCAAAGCCGAAATCGATAAGATCAACACAGCGTTTCAAAAAGCCATTGCCGATCCCGTTGTTCAAGATAGATTGTCGCGTGTTGGGTTAGAGGTGAGCACGGCAAGTCCTGAGGAATTCATGGCTATTTTGCGCGCCGACTGGGATAGTGCAGCAGCTATCGTGAAGGCCTCTGGGGCCAAGGTGGAGTGATGGGCTGAGCTGAGGTTGGATCAGCACATCAAAAGTTAATTTGTGCGGTCCGTTGTCTTGGATTTCATGGCTTGAGCACGAGCGAGTGCCGCTTGAACCATTGATTTTTTGCGGCTTTGTTCGTCGATCGCCTTTGGGTTCGCGCTTTCCCCCCTGGTGATGTCCGCGGTCTCGACATGTGCTTGGACAGCATGGTCTGCTTGGATTTCAGAGGCTTGTTCGGCCAAGCGCGACCGGTGCGCAGCATACCGGTCCCGCGCATGGTCGGCCGCTTTTGCGCTCCAGGCTTGCCAACCGGTGCGGTCGCCGCTGATATCTTCCATTTCAATGCAATCGACGGGACAGACTGGCAGGCACAGCCCACAGCCTGTGCAGTGTTCTTCGATCACGGAATGCATGTGTTTGTTGCTGCCAAAAATGGCATCAGTGGGGCACACCGGCAGGCACAAAGTACACCCAATGCACCAGCTTTCATCAATCCAAGCGATTTGGCGTGGCGCCTCAATGCCGTTTGCAGGATTCAATGGGCCAACAGGGCGGCCCGTGATGGCGGCCAGTCGTTCAATGCCAATTTGGCCGCCTGGGGGGCATTGGTTGATTTCAGCAGAACCTTCTGCAATCGCTTTGGCGTACTGCGCACAATCTGGAAAACCGCAACGTGTGCACTGCGTCTGCGGCAATGCGGCCAGTATGCGATCGCTCAGGCTCACGAGGTTTTTCGAGGTGCTCTGCGGGTTTTGGCTGGAACCAGCTTTTTGCCAGGTGCCGACTTGTTTTGACCCACCACATGGTGGGCCAAGATGAAGTCACGCACCTGGGGGAAAACAATCTCACGCCAGCGACGGCCACTGAAAATACCGTAGTGACCTGCGCCAGGAACTTCCAAGTGTTTTTTATGGTTGCTGGAAATACCTGTGCAGAGTTGATGCGCGGCTTGGGTCTGACCTGAGCCAGAGATATCGTCCAACTCACCTTCGACCGTCAACAAGGCCGTGCCTTTGATGTCTTGGGGGCGAACGCGTTCAGCTTGGCCGCTGGAGTTGCGCACATCCCAGGTGCCTTTGACCAGGGCAAACTCTTGAAACACTGTTTTGATGGTTTCCAAGTAATAGTCGGCATCCATGTCAAGTACAGCGTTGTACTCGTCGTAAAACTGGCGGTGAGATTCCGCGCTGGAGTTGTCGCCCTTGATCAGGTCTTTGAAATAGTCGTAGTGGCTTTTCAGATGCCGATCGGGATTCATGGCGACAAAGCCAGTGTGCTGCATAAAACCTGGGTATACACGCCTGCCAGCGCCCGGGAAATTTTGCGGAACCCGAAAAATCACATTGTTTTCAAACCATTCAAAGCTTTTATTCATGGCCAAATTGTTGACCGCTGTCGGGGATTTGCTGGCATCAATGGGGCCGCCCATCATGGTCATGGACTTGGGTAATTTTTCGCCTTGCGATGCCATCAGCGAGACTGCAGCCAGTACAGGAACCGTTGGCTGACACACGCTGACCACATGGCAGTGTCCATATTGCTTTTGCAAATGTTGAATGAATTCACGGATGTAATGAACGTAATCGTCCAAGTGAAATTCACCCTCTGACATGGGAACCAATCGCGCGTTTTTCCAGTCGGTGACGTAGACCTTGTGGTCTGCCAGCATGGTCCTCACGGTGTCGCGCAACAAAGTGGCGTAGTGGCCGGAGAGGGGCGCCACGATCAGCACAACGGGCTGCACCTTGAGGCGGTTCAGGGTGGCTGGGTCATCGCTGAAACGCTTGAAGCGACGCAGTTCGCAAAAGGGCTTGTCAATCTCAATGCGTTCGTGGATCGCAATTTCTTGATCACCAATGGCCACGGTGCTGATGCCGAACTGAGGCTTTTCGTAATCTTTGCCCAAGCGATACATCAAATCGTAAGTGGCAGAAATTCTTTGTGAAAACGGGTTTTGACCCAGGGGAGATATGGGGTTGCTATAAACCTTGGCCGCTGCCTGTGCAAAGTCGGCAAAAGGTTCCATCAGGGACCGCTGGGCTTCGTAAATTTGATAGAGCATGGTGTTCCTGTTTGACGCAAAGCAATATAACAGTTGATTTTCCAATAAATTGGAGTGCTCCCACCAAAATGAGACGTTGAATCAAATGACTTTGGCAATGCTCGCGCAGACGTGATCGATGTTTTTGCTGTTCAAGGCAGCGACGCACATGCGGCCGGTATCGGTGCCATAGACACCAAACTCGTTGCGCAATCGAATCATTTGGTCTTTGGACAAGCCCGAATAGCTGAACATGCCAATTTGCTGGGTAATAAAGCTCATATCGCGTTGAACACCGGCCACCTTGAGGCCAATTACCAGTTTTTGCCGCATTTCTTTGATCCGGACACGCATTTCAGCCAGCTCGCCTTCCCACAGGCTGCGCCATTCGGGGTTGTTGAGCACGGCTGCCACGACCGATCCGCCATGGATGGGTGGATTTGAATAGTTGGTTCGGATGGCAATTTTCAGTTGGGACAGAACTTTGGCAGCTTCATCCGCGGTTTCGCAGTGCACGGACAAGGCGCCGACACGCTCACCGTAAAGGCTGAAACTTTTGGAAAAAGACGTCGCCACAAAAAAACTCAATCCCGCTTTGACAAACAAGTCAATGACCGCACCGTCTTCAGCAATGCCATGGCCAAAACCTTGGTAGGCCATGTCCAAAAATGCGGTCAATCCTTTGGCTTGAACGGTTTCCACCACTTGCTGCCATTGGCTGGGGGTGATGTCATAGCCTGTGGGGTTATGGCAGCAAGCGTGCAAAACGACAATGGAGCCTGGTTCAGCGGACGCCAAAGATGCGAGCATCTTGGGGAAGTTAACGCCCACCGCTTGGGCGTCATAGTATGGGTATGCTTGAACCTCGAAACCTGCTTGGGTGAACAGCGCTTTGTGGTTCTCCCAACTCGGGTCGCTGATCAAAACCTTTGCTTGAGGATTCAAGCGCTTGAGAAAATCAGCGCCCACTTTAAGTCCACCCGTGCCACCCAGGCACTGAACAGTGGCCACGCGCTTGGCTTGAACCGATGCGGATTGCGCACCAAAAACCAGCGTTTGTACGGCACTGTCATAGGCCGCAATTCCATCGATGGGCAAATAACCACGCGCGCTGGGTTTTTCCATCATCGCTTGCTCTGCTTTTTGGACGCATGCCAGCAAGGGCAGTTTTCCGTTGTCATCGTAATAAACACCAACACCGAGGTTGACTTTCTTCGGGTTGCTGTCGGCAGCAAATTGTTCGTTCAGTCCCAAAATGGGGTCGCGGGGTGCCATTTCGACGGCAGAGAACATCGACATGAGGTGTCCTAGATGGGGTGAAGTGGTTGAAGAACGCGCAGACTGTTGTAGGCTACGTTGTTGTTGCCAATTTTAACGCTCACATGTCCACATCTCTTGCCTTAGATACGCTCCCAGCCCAGGGGGCAGTCGCTGAAGGTCAATTTCTTCAATTTGCGGGCTCACCTTTTGAGCTTTTTCAACCCTATGTGCCTGCAGGCGATCAACCGCAGGCGATTGATCAATTGGTGGAGGGGGTGAATGACGGTGAAGTTTTTCAAACCCTTTTAGGGGTTACCGGCTCTGGCAAAACCTTCACCATGGCCAATGTGATTGCGCGCCTTGGCCGACCAGCCATTGTTTTTGCGCCCAACAAAACCCTGGCTGCACAGCTTTACAGCGAGTTTCGTGAGTTTTTTCCGCGCAACGCGGTCGAGTACTTTGTCAGTTATTACGACTATTACCAGCCTGAAGCCTATGTGCCCCAGCGTGACCTC